>JANQHV010000607.1 GCA_028282505.1 SAR324 cluster bacterium
TTTTGGATTGCGATCTTGAAGCCCCGGGAATTGATCATATTGTTCAATTTCAGCCGGATCGTTTTCCCAAGAAAGGGGGCATTGTTGAATACATTCACCAATATTTCAAGCAAACCTCACCAGATCCCAAAACCATACCGTCTATTTTGGACTATGTTTATCCGGCTAAGCATTCTGCTGACATTACGGTGATTCCCGCAGGTAAAAAAGATCAAAATTATCAATTGTGTTTAAGTAGACTGAATTGGGAAGAGCTGTATAAAGATAAGCAGGGCTATCAATTTTTTCAGCAATTAAAAATAAAAATAGAGGAAGACATTGCTCCGGATTATTTATTGGTTGATTCCAGAACAGGTTTGGCTGATATTGCAGGCATTACCACTCATCAGTTGGCGGATTTGGTAGTGTTGGTTTTTGCCCTGAACCAACAAAACTTGGAAGGCATTCAAAAAGCTTATCATTCCATCAGTTCCACTCCCGATGACGACTCCCCTCCCCCTCCTAAAACGCTTTTGGTGGCATCCCCGGTTCCGAATGAGCACGGAAGATTAGTTTATGATCGTTTGATGTCGGCAGTCCAGGCTATGCCTCTTGCGCTCAACGCCAATATAGAAGGAAAAAACAGGGTGATTCAAATTCCCTATCATCCCATTTTAGCATTAGAAGACATCACCCTGCTGATTGATCATCCCCAATATGAAATTTCAAAAGCCTATCGCCAAATTGGGGATGCTATCTTAAAGCACAATCCTGAAGAAATGAGTCATCTACTTGAAAAAGCATTTAATTATCAAAATGAAAACTTGTTTGAAGAAGCAGAAGAAGAATTTCAAAAGATCATCCGTCAACAACCAGACAATGCGATAGGTTTATTTCATTATGGTGATTTTTTAATGAAACAAGGCCGCTGGCAAGAAGCCGTTACTCCCTTGAAACAAGCTTGTGACGGTGCGGCGCAAAATGCATCGTACCGGTCAACTTTAGGAACCGTCCTTGAATACCAAAAGCATTATGAAGAAGCGTTAAGTGTCTTGCAGGAAGCGGAAGCATTGGCCCCAAAGAATGAGTTCATTTTGCAAAAAATCGCCAACCTTTATTATAAATTGGACAATATTGAAAAGCATTTGGAATATATCGATAAACAGAACCGTGTGCGATTGCCCGAATCCCAATCAGATGGAGTGGAGCCTAGAGAAAGATTTGATGCCTTGATCACTCGTTTCATGGAAACAGACCATCCATATTTTGAAGATCAATCACATCGTCACAAATTTTGGGATCTTCTTAAAGGTTCCATCAGTATTAGCTTTAATGGAAAAATACTCATTATCCGGAGCATAATTACAAAAGATATGAGCATTCTTCAACTCAAACAGCTTGAAAAAATGTTTGAAGAGGAAACAGAAAAGTTTTGTGAAGTATGGGGGGCCAAATTTAGTTTGATTCAAGATAAAATTCGCCATGGTGAATTGGAAAGTATCCAAAATGAATCTGATCTAAAACACTTGATTCAAAAAGAAAATAGTGAGGATTCTATTGTTTTTAGTGTCCTTTTGGCAGATGTTCAACTCAATCAGCAAAAATATTCAGAAGCCATCAAAACCATTGAACAAGCTTTTCAAAATAAACCCAATACCTCCGATGCGGAGCTGCTTTATCTAAGATGGGGAACTTCTTTAGGCCAGCTCGCAGATTTGCAGCCAGGGGAAGCCGAGAAAGAAAAATGCTTGGAGGAAGCTTGTGAGAAGTACCAAATGGCCACCAAGATCAAACCTGATGATGATAGTGCTTTTTATAATTGGGGAAACGCTTTAGACAAGCTCGCAGATTTGCAGTCGGAGGAAGCCGAGAAAGAAAAATACTGGACGGAAGCTTATGAGAAATATCAAATGGCCACCAAGATCAAACCTGATCAAGATCGAGCTTTTTATAATTGGGGAATTACTTTAGGCAAGCTGGCAGATTTGCAGTCAGAGGGAGCCGAGAAAGAAAAATGCTTGATAGAAGCTTGTGAGAAATACCAAATGGCCACCAAGATCAAACCTGATGATGATAGTGCTTTTAATAATTGGGCAACTGCTTTAAGCAAAAGATCCCAGCTAAAGAGGGGAAAGAAAAGAATAGAGATATTGAAAGAAGCATTGGAGAAAGCTCAGATGGCTGAATCCATTCAAGAGGGAGCAGGACTTTATAATATGGCTTGTGCTTACGCTTTGCTTCAGGAAAAAGAACAAGCGTTGTCCACCTTGGAAAAAGCGATTGAATTCAATGCGTCTTACCAAGAAATGGCGAGAAAAGATGATGATTTTAAGGATTTGCGTAAAGATGAGCGATTTATCGCTCAAGTGCCCGACGCTAGTTCTTCTATTTGATGGGCAGCAACACCTTAAATTTTCGGTTAGAACCACAAGGACATTCATACTCACAGCGGATAAATACATTGATGGACAGCGGGTGAGGAAGTTCACGAGTGAGTGGTTTAGTTTAAATGAGTTGTTGCTGTGTGTTGTAGCGTTTACACCGTGGATTCAGTATTCCAGAAAATAGGTTTTCATCTCCCCTTTTCCCTTGACCTCGACAAATCCGCGTTGGACTATCGTGAATTTGTCCTTGAGTTTCAAATAGACCGCCTCAGTGACTTGAATTTTGCCTGGAATTCCGTGGGACTCCATACGACTGGCAGTATTGACCGTGTCCCCCCAGAGATCGTAGGCGAATTTTTTGGTGCCCAGCACTCCGGCTACCACTGGGCCACTGTGTATTCCGATTCTCAATCGCAATTTCCGCGGCGAATCGATCTCAAGCTTAGCAATGGATCGCATCATTTCAACGGCCATCATGGCAGTCTTTTCAGTGTGGTCTACCGTGTGAAGCGGAATTCCACCAGCTATCATATAGGCGTCCCCGATCGTCTTGATTTTTTCCAGACCAAATTTTTCAGTGAGTAGATCGAACAGAGAAAAAATTTCGTTCAACATCTGAACCACCTGATCTGCTGAATGACTGGCCGAATAGTCGGTAAATCCCACGATGTCGGCGAAAAGAACCGTAACGTCTGAAAAACTCTCGGCTATCGAGTAAACCCGTTCCCGCAACTGGTTGGCGATGCTTTCGGGCAGTATATTAAGCAAAAGGCGCTCTGATCGATGCTTTTCGTCTTCCAGTTCCTCGGTCATGCGCTGGATCATAGTATGGATAGCGGTCATCGAGTTGTAGAGTCTGTTGCTTCCATCATCACCTTTGCCGAACTGGGGAATAGTCACGGCGGATTGCTCAGTCTTCGCGGTTTCGGAGAGAGCCAGGATGGTCATTGTTTGACCAATCAGCAAGTGCTGGCGACGGTGATGGTAGAATTCTCCGAAAGTTAAAAAACCCGCTATTGGCGCAATGTTCTGAAAAGGAACAATCTCGTCTCTGGTGACGTGACTGAGCATCGTTTGGCGAGTGGCGCAGGAATAGATAAACAAGGCTTCTACCGGGTATTGGGCAACCTGATGGGCTATTTCGCTTGATCGGTTGATAATCAAACCGGGATGCCCAAAACCGAACTGTACAATATCGCCCCTGTTCAGTTCCGCCGCGTATAGAATCGAGTGATCGTCGTACACATGAATTGGAGTCGCGGCAATTTCCAATCCATCTCTTTCCATGACAAAGGAGAACTCCAAGGCCGAGCTTATAACGCTATTGGCGAACTCTTTACCAAAGTATTTTGTGTATACTTTCAGAGTGGGAATACCGTCCAAGGTAAGAACTCGGGAATAATCTCCCTGTTTGACGACATCACTTACTGTCATTTTCTTTCCGATCATTCTCCAACCGAGATTGCAACCGTTGTTCGCGATCAGCTCAGAACCGGAAAGCGACAACCCCACCACAGCCTCTCCACGAGAAACGCCTTGATCCGTAAAGACATATGTCATATTGGCAGCTTCTAATTCGGAGGTCAGTTGATCCCAGGACGCGTAATTCCCCGCCACTCCACCAGCTACCATGATATCTCTGTTGACGCTTTGAACTCCTTTCAACAAATCGGATCTTTCGAAATTAAGGTGAAAGTCCCCTCCGGAAAACATGATCAACGCTTTGGTATCGCTATCGATCAACTGATTGCCAAGACGCTGGCCCAATTCGAACATGCTGGAATTCTCCATGCGCACGATAGCTCTTTTGAATGTAACTCTGTCAAAACAGGCAAAGGACATGACGGTTTGTCTATCCAATACTTGTCCGTCAATTATTTCCCCTGAAGTGGTTGTGCCAATAAAAGGTACTCCTGGAAAGACCTTGCGAACTGTGTCAATCAGCGTCCCTATGTAGTCTGGATCGCTCACTCCACAAAAAATCTGAATGCACAGGTTGGGTTTCTCAAGCAACTCATGTTCTTTTACAAAAGTCTTCAGTTGCTCTTTATTTTGATAATGGCAGTTGAAAATCCGCATGTTGTTCCAGCAAAATGGATTTAAACTTAACATCAATGTGAAAGTGGTTTATAGATGGTAAATACAAACCAGAAAACTTCAATAGGTCAAGATTGTTTTCATCTTTTTTAGATGAAAGGCTTACTGTTATTGTTTAACGGTCAATTTTCAGGAATAAAATTTAATTCCATTTAAGGAATTAAATTGATCATAAATAGTAAAAGGCATGTGCCTCCATCAGGGGGGTACTAGGATTTTTGAGAATAGGAAAAGTGTGGAATTTTGCTTCAGATGGGTTAACAAAAGCGGGATACTTCATTGTTAAAGGGAGCCATGAAAATTAATAGAGAGAGATTGTAAATCGGGAAGGAGTGAATTATACTGAATTATTCCGTCAACTTCAGTGGAAAGTCATAATGTCCGAAAAACGAGTGATTCGTTTTGACTGGGCCATCAAAACGATATTGAGAGACAAGGCCAATTTTGACGTTTTGGAAGGGTTTTTGACCGCTCTTCTTCGAGAAGACATACAGGTGGTTTCTCTTTTAGAGAGCGAAAGCAACTCAAGAGAGGAGCAACAAAAGTTCAATCGCGTCGATTTGCTCGTGCAAGACTCTCAGAATCGTCATTTGGTCATTGAAATTCAAAATCAGCAGGAAGTCGATTTTCTGGAAAGGTTGGTTTATGGGGCCTCCAAGGTGATCGTGGAAAACCTGGACCTTGGCAAGCCTTACAGTCAAATCAAAAAGGTCATTTCCATAAGCATTTTATACTTCAACCTGGGTTTGGGAAAGGATTATGTCTATTTCGGCAACACGGAATTTCGCGGAATTCATACCAATGATCTCCTAAAAATTCGCGAGCGCATTCAGGGTCCTGATCGTCTCACTCGCCTCCAAACCAAAAAGAACGTTTTTCCGGAATACTACTTGATCCGCGTGGAAAGCTTTGAGGACGTTATCGAAGCGGATTTGGACGAATGGATTTACATGCTCAAACACGAATCCATCAAACCGGAATTCAAATCAAAAAACATCCATGAGGCCGCGAAAAAACTAGATCTGTTGAAACTGGATTCCGATGAGCGCAAACGTTATGAAAGATTTCTCATGCATTCCGCCTGGGAGCGCGGGATCGTGGACACCGCGAAGTCAGAAGGATTGGCCAAAGGGAGAGCGGAAGGAAAAGCCGAAGAGAAAGAAAAGGTGGCTTTAAATCTGATCAAGGCTGGAAAATTGACTTTTGAAGAAATCGCAGAAATGACGGAGTTGCCACTTTCCGAAATCGAAAAGCTCGCCAATTGAAGCGCGGTCCGCCGCTTAAGAACCTGTTTGAAAAACCTGATTCTGCTGCAAAACCGCCTCATTGGCGTCTGTTTTGAGAAAATTTTCGTTAAATAGGCCCGCTATTCGCCTTAAATTTTCTCAAAAATCCGCTCAACGAGATCGATTTTTCGCCACAAACCATCTTTTCCAAGCAGGTTCTCAGGCTAATCGTAGTCGAAGTGAGAAACGTCTCCAAAGTCCACCTTCTTTACCAAGGAGGGCTGAAAGCAGGTAAATGCACCCTGCAACCAAAATAATGGCAGGTCCCGAGGGCAGGCTGAAATGAAACGAGAGCAGCAGTCCAATGAATCCGGAGACCGCTGCTGTAAAACAGGCGATGGAAAATAAAGACCAAAGTTGTGGACTCCAGAATCGTGCTGCAGCTGCCGGGAGCATCATCAACCCCACTGCCATCAAGGTTCCAAGTGCCTGAAACCCTCCTACCAGATTGAACACCACCAGCATTAAAAAAATGAGATGATAAGTGATTCCAGAATTGCCGACTGACTTCAAATAATTTGGATCAAAGCATTCCACAATCAAAGGGCGATAGATGATTGCCAGTACAAAAAGTGTGACCGTGGTAATTCCTGCAAGTAAAAACAGAGAAGCATTATCAACCGCCAGGATTGTTCCAAATAGAACATGCATCAAATCTACGTTACTGCCTTTGGTCGAAACAATGATCACTCCAACCGCCAGGGAAATTAGATAAAATGCGGCAAAACTGGCATCTTCACGCAAGTTGGTAAATCTTGAGATAATCCCTGCCAATAACGCAACTCCAAGCCCGACAACAAATCCTCCAATACTCATGGCCCACAACGAAAACCCGGCGATGAGGAAACCAACGGCAGCTCCAGGCAAAATGGCATGTGCCATGGCATCTCCCATCAAGCTCATCCTTCGTAACATCAACAACACGCCAATGGGGCCGCAACCCATAGCCAAAGCAAAACAGGCAACTAAGGCTCTGCGCATAAAACCAAACTCAACAAATGGCTCCAGTAAAAGGACATACACTTCACTCATGATACCGTATCTCCCCAGTGTGCTGCCATACTCCATGCATGTGTCAGGTTTTCATGAGTCAATACCTGCTCTGTTTTCCCCCATTGAATGCATTCTCTGGCCAATAGCAGAGTATGTGGAAAATGCTCTCGGACTTGATCCAAATCATGTAATACCGCAATAATAGTGCGTTCTTCCGCTTGCCACTGTTTCATTCGCTCTACTAAACTCCCCACGGTTTTCAAATCCATTCCCGTAAAGGGTTCATCCAATAAAATGACTGACGCATTCTGTAATTGAATCCGAGCAAACAAAACCCT
Source organism: SAR324 cluster bacterium (assembly GCA_028282505.1). GTDB lineage: Bacteria > SAR324 > SAR324 > SAR324 > NAC60-12. The sequence continues at coordinate 7,078 of JANQHV010000607.1, forward strand.
CTGAAATTGGCCCGCAGACAAATTAGCAATGGGGCTCTTTTCAAACCCCATCATTCCGACAGCCTCTAATGCAGAAAAGGCCATTTGATAATCAGCTTTCTGGATACCTTTGAATGCTCCCACGCGTCTCCAGTGTCCAAGCAAGACAGTGTCTAATACATTGATTGGAAACGAACGATCAACTGTCATAAGTTGTGGAAGGTAAGCAATTTCTTCCCGACAGCAAGGACAGTTGCATGCTCCCTGTGCAGGATGATGCATACCCACCATCGATTTGAGCAATGTACTTTTCCCTGCTCCATTGGGTCCCACGATGGCTGTCAATGAATTTGGCTCAAATGTACCTGAAATGTTGTTGACTGCAGTCGTATTGTTATATTTTAATGTCAGTTCATTTAAGCAAATCATGGATCACCCCAGTGCCCAAAAAACACACAACCATAATAAAGCACTCAAAATGGCTGCAATGATCAGCCGTTCTCCAACCCCCCATGCCATGATGGAGCTATGCTGGAATGAAGAATAGTCAAACCGTTTCATGTCATTATCTTATTTCTAAAATGGGAGTGATCGATGTTGGCTACTCTTTACTGT
>JANQHV010000686.1 GCA_028282505.1 SAR324 cluster bacterium
AGGAATGGAGGACATTCTTGAGTACACTGGATGCGTTTGTCATGCACGTTCTGATAATCTAATTTCTGCATCGAAGCGCTGTTCAGTTACAACAGAACCCCATTGCTCACCTGTTCTTTCTTCAGTTAGATTGAAACCATATTTTTCATAAAGGTGTCTTGCTGAGGCCAGGCCCTGAAATGTCCATAAGTAGGCATGATTGTATTTGTTTTGTTCACAAAACTTCATAGCCTCATTCATTAAATAGTTTCCGGCACCTTTTCCTCTCAATTTATTTGACGTAATAAACCAACGCAGATGAGCAATGTGTCTATTTTCTGTTGACCCGTTGATCGAAATGGAGCCTTCAATTTTGTCATCAATGAGTATCGAATAAATACGGTCCTTTCCCTGGTTATAGTTAGCAATGAATTCCGAAAGTTCTGTTGCTACTTTTATTTCAAAGTATTCTCCAAAATTCCAATTTTTGGAATAATACAGGGCGTGCAATTCCGTGATACGCCCAATTAATCCAGGCATATAGCCTGTAATCATTTCAAAATCCATCATACTCCATGCTTATTTTGATGCTTTACTTTTACAATCAGACGTTAATTCTTTTTAGCAGTTACCAGAAATACCGGAAATTTCTTTTTCTCTTGACTAACAACATGCGCTGTCAAAAACTGAATTTCCACAAACCCGTGTTTCTTTAATACGGTTTGTAATTCATTTCTTTCAAAACCGAAATGAAAAATACCTTCAGTACCTTTTGGATGAAAACTCCCATCCTCTTTGTCCAGATCAGACAAGGCAATCCAAGCTCCAGAACTTAAATGTTCTGCAAATCTTTGAATGAGTTTAGCTGTGTCTTTGACATGATGCATTGCCATAGCACTCATAATTAAGTCAAATTCTCCACTTATGGGAGTCTCTATAATATCCTGACAAACGACTTCTACTTTACCATGCAGTTCTGATTTAGCGACAAGATTATTCAGCATCGCTTCTGATATATCGACAGCAACTATCTTTTTTACGAGAGGTGCGACTTGAGAACTAATCAACCCTGTGCCAGCACCAAAATCCATCACACGCATTTGATCATGCAAAGGAACATGTTTTAATATTGATGATCCGATGGCTGATGCCAGCATCCTTTTCATCTCATCAGCATCCCATTCTTTCGCCTTTTCCTTGAATAAGTCAGTCATGTACTATCTCCTATAGGACTGTTCTTTCGGTTCTTTTTATTGAAAATCATACTTATTAGTATGATTAATAGTTTACTTGAAATAAGATGTCAAGATTAAATCATACTTATTAGTATGATAACTTGCAAATGAAGTTTTCTCAATGAATCACATGCAGTAACACCACTTTTATTTTTAGAGATGAAGCTTTGAGAATTTGTATCTTTGGTACTGATATGAGATATGAGACTTAAATGTTATTGCCTTTAATTGACAAAAGTGAAACCAAAAAACAAAACTCCATTCTTTTAAAAAGAGATGAGCAAACTGCAAGAGAAGAAAGCACAAAAGAGAGAAGCGATTGTCAAAGCTGCCCGTGAAGCCTTCCTGAACGAAGGTTTTTTGCAGACCAGTATGGATAAGATTGCTAAACGAGCGGGAGTAACCAAACAAACTGTTTATCGCTATTTCGATTCAAAGGAAGTTTTGTTTCAGGCATCCATCTTAAAACAGAGGGAAGAGTCAAAATTTCCATATCTGGATGAGTTGGACAAAGAAGATACAGAAGCAGCTCTTAAAGCTTTTGCGGTTGGTTTTATCAATGCCCATTTGTCTGAGCCCCATCTGGCTATGATTCGTCTGCTGGTTGCCGAAGGACCAAAAGCTCCGGAGATGACACGAGCTTTTCATGCAGTGGGCCCCAAAGAGACTAAAGAGCGTTTAAGGACATTTTTGGAAAATCGATTTCAATTACAAGATATCGATCATGTTGTGACAGTTTTGTTCAGTACTCTGCTTTCAATGAGGATGGGGGTTCTTGTGGGTCTAAACGAAAAACCCTCTGAACAAGAGATTATAGATTATGTAGAGAAGACCATTAACTTGATCATGAAAGCCCTCAACTGAACTCTAAATAGAATTTCTAGAAATCGCCTAAGAAAGGTTGCGTTGGTGAACCAGTTGAATCAGGCGGTTCAAGGGGGATTCGAGTGCTATGCGTGCTTCAGAGGACAAAGAAGAACGGGACAGTACAAAATTAGCTGTTTGAATAACTGTTCGCCAGCGAGGATTTTTAGGAAGCTGCTTCAAGTCCAAATAACGCTCCAACACACGGACTCGGACCCGGTTTTCTTCGACATACACTTTCCACAGACCACTCTCCTCCGCCAGTTCGATCACCGAAGTATGAGTAGCCTTTTCCCAGGATGAGACAGATTTGTTCATGACATCAACCAGAGCAATGCGAAAACGTTGCTCAGGATTTTGATCGGGTTTGGCCTGAGCCAAGCGGGCCAATGCTTCGTCAATATGGTTCAATTCCTTCAATAAATGGGGCTGGGATTTGAGTTTGGCCGGATGCAAATCGGTTAAAATGTCAATCACCTGTTGGATTCGAAGACGATTTTGATGCAAGGCTTCAATCCAATCTGGTGCCATTGCCATCGTCAAATCATCCTGCTGAAGGTTGCCTAACGTGATCACATAAATCACTTCTTCCAGTTCAAGAAGAGTTTGCCACATTTGGCCCTCCCATTGTTCACTACGAACATTCTGGAGAACCACATAGGTATAATGCAAGGTTGATTTCTCTTGTTGCAGCTCTGACCAGGAAAATCGCAATGGGTGGGAGTCGCAATGAGGAGGAATCAATCGCCCAACTGGTTGACCAAGCAGTGTTGCAGCGGGATACCCCAACCATGTCTCCACAACTTGATTGCTGAAAATAATGCATCCTTTTTCATCCACAGCCAGCAAGGCTTCATTGCCCACATCGAGTAATTTTTCCAGGCGTTTTTGAGAAAGACGCAGGCTCCCCTCGATCTGGCGAATTCGTTTAACTTCTAATTGCAAATACTTATTTTCCGCCAGTGTTTCTCCTGCCAATTTCTGTTGTAGCTGGGAGCCCACCCGTGCCAGTAGTTCTTCTGATTGAAAAGGTTTGATCAAATAATCATTGGCCCCAGCCCGCAGTCCTTCAATATGGTCATCCCGGTGGCCTTTGGCTGTTTGCATGATGACGGGCAGTTCTGCTTCGCTATACATTTGGCGTATTTGTTGACAGGTTTCATAGCCATTCAATCGAGGCATCATGACATCCAAGAGAACCAATTCAGGCATTTGTTTTCTAATCATTTCCAGGGCCAGTTCCCCATCACTGGCCGATTCGACCCGAAACTTGTTTTTTTCAAGGATGTCACGTAACACTTTTACATTCAACAATTCGTCGTCAACCACTAAAATCAGAGGAGCGTTCTCACCATTTTTTCTTGGTAAACCAGCTCTTTCAAAGTCTGTTAGCGGTTCATATTTTGAAACCAGCTCCGATGAAAGCGTCGAGGTCGATAATTGTACTGTCTGTTGTATTTCCGAGGATAACTCTGCTGCTGAAGCTTCGTACAAGGGAAGCGTAAAAATAAAGGTAGAGCCTTGGTTCAGTTCGCTTTCCAGGTTCAATTCTCCACGCAACAATTCAACCAATTGCCGTGTGATTGCCAACCCCAGTCCAACGCCTCCATATTCTCTTGAACTCGAACCTTCCACCTGGAAAAAGGACTGAAAGATTTGCTCTTGACGTTCGGAGGCAATACCAATTCCCGTATCTTTTACACGAATCTCGGCTTCCTTTTCTTTGGAGATAACATGAATTTCGATAGCCCCTTGATGGGTGAATTTAATCGCATTTCCCAATAAATTGAGTAAGATTTGCTGCAAACGATTCTCGTCGGCCTGAACCCAGATGGGCTCCTCTGGTAAAGTTGATTGCAATCGAATCGGTTTATCGCCAATGAGCGGCTGACACAATTGCTGCGATAAACGGATAGCACTCTGCAATTCGATTTTCTGCAAATGCAACTGCAATTCGTCATTTTTTATTTTGGAAAAGTCTAACAAATCATCCACTAAATGTGCGAGCCGTAGGGTACTATTGAAAATCAACTCCAAATTGTGACCAAGAGTGGAGTCTCGCAGTTGTGGCATTGAATCCAAAGCGTTGGAACACAGCCCCATGATGCCATGCAAGGGAGTGCGCAATTCATGAGAGACGTTAGCCAAGAACTCGTCTTTCATTTGGTCAGCGTGTTTTAACTCTTTGACAATGCGTTCTTTCAATTGAGTGGCCTGAGTTTGAGCTTCCTCTTTCTCTCGCAGCACTGAACGGTACGCACTGGCAAGTGCCATTAATAACAATAACATTTCTGTTAAACGTCCCACCGCAATGCTGGTGTCAATCCATGCCTTATTGCCCAAAAGACCTGCGGTGATCAATTTGATGATCAAACTCGCAATGAGCATCACCCCAGCCCCTCCTGCCACAAAAAAAGCCGGCTGATACTGTTGACGACATCGGATGATGCTCACCCCCAATGCCAGCAATAATGTAGGAATCTGAAAAAACGTGATAATTTGTAGATGTAATGGGCGGGGAAATATCCAGATCAACAAAACCCAGAGAGTCAAGAGAGCCAGAAAGGCTTTGACAATCCGGTCTCCTAGTGGAAAGTAACGAGGCAATTTCAATAAAGATCGGATGAACAGCAAATAAACGACCGTCACCCCTGTGAGAAACAATACAAATCCATAGTGTCCTTTATCCCCGGGAATGCTCCACAGCCATAAATCATCAAAACCTTTCTGACAGACTGTTACCGCCGAAGAAAATAGAGTGAAGAGTGCATAATAGGCATAATTGCGGTCTCTTAAAATAAGAAACAGCAATACTCCACAAAAAGAGGACATCAAAAAAATCCCCAAATGAGCGTACCATTTTGTATGAGATGTGGTGCCATCATCAATAAACGCTTGTTCACTCCATAGCAGCATAGACATGATGAGCAACTTCCCATTTGAATTCAAACGGAAGTAAATGGTCATCTCTTCCTCTGCTGGTATTTCTATGCGAAAGGTAAAGAGGGGGTGACGCACATCACGATTGGAGATGGGATGGATGTTGCCCACTGTCTTCTTTTGATATGTTTGACCATCTGAGGTCGGAGCAAAAAGAGTAATTTCATCCAACTGTGGGTTAGTGTATTGCAAGTACCACTTTTGCGCTTGAGGATCTGAATTTTTTAAGGTGAGCCGAGCCCAATAAATGGTGTCTGTGTGCCCGAAATTGAGCCCCATCTTTCTGGCGGATACAAATTGCTCAGCAAGTGGTTGTTGCATGACGTTAGCCAATGTCCACGTTCCTTCAGGATCTGCCAAAATTTCCAGGAAATGCCCCAGATGGATTTTGGAGAAATCTCTTTTGGGAACCAAAGGGGCCCCATGAAGATCTGGAATTATCAATAACCAGACAATGATCACCAATCCTGTCAAACAGCGTCTCTGTGGTAAAAAAACTTTGTTTGTCTGAGGCCCTATCGTCTCTGAATCTTGTCCATACATATTCTAAATTTTCAAAGGGGCTTCTTGCACGAATGCATATAGAAATCGGAAAGGTGATCTGCCAATGCAACAGGTTTTGGTTGTCAAAACTCAACCCGTTTTATAATACTCCAGAAAATTATTTTCAAAATCCCTGCACACAGATCGCCCTGGCCCCCTTTGAAAAAAGGGGGAACTTCAGGAAAATAATTTTCTGGAGCACTATAGTAACAAGAGGCTAGTGGCATTTAGGGTAAGTAAATTTGGAGGAAAAGACAATGAAGAAAATAATCCCAAAGCCACTCTTCGGTCAATTGTCCTTTTACTGAATCTTACGAATCACTAGACCGGCAAATTCTGAAACATAAACACTGGTACCATCAGTGACAATTCCTTGAGGCTGATTGATTTGAGCACCAGTGCCGGTTCCATCCGTCGTGTTGGTTGAACCATCTCCGGCCAGAGTGGTTACCACCCCTGTGGAAATCACCACTTTGCGAACGTAATTTGATTCACCGGAAACATAAAGATTAGTACCATCAGTGGAAATGGCAACAGGAGTGCTGATCTGTGCCCCAGTGCCGGTTCCATCCGTCGTGTTGGCTGTACCATCTCCGGCCAGAGTGGTCACCACCCCGGTAGAAGGCACGATTTTACGAATTTTGTTTCCTCCACTTTCTGCGACATAGAGATTTCCACTGGTATCCATAGTGATTCCCCTGGGAAACTTGATTTGTGCTGCTGTCCCAGTGCCATCGCTGGAATTCGCAGTGCCATCACCAGCCAGGGTGGTCACCACACCGGTGGAAATCACCACCTTACGGATCACATGTCCCGTATTCTCTGTCACATAGAGGTTGGTGCCATCAGTAGTAATGCCTTGTGGGGCTTTGAACTGTGCCCCAGTGCCGGTGCCATCTGTCGTGGCCGAGGTACCATCACCAGCCAGGGTGGTGACGACCCCGGTGGCAATGACAATTTTGCGAATAACATTCCCACTCCCCACTACGTAAAGGTTCGTGCCATCGGTGGTAATGCCATAAGGCGATTTGAACTGCGCCCCAGTGCCGGTTCCATTGGTAGTCGCACTGGTCCCATCTCCTGCCAGGGTAGTGACGACTCCCGTGGAAATTACCATCTTACGAATAACGTTCCCTAAAGTCTCAGCAATGTAGATATTAGTGCCATCGGTGGTGAGGTGTTCAATTCCTTTAAATTGGGCGCCTGTGCCGGTTCCATCTGTTGTGTTATTTGAGCCATCTCCGGCAACCGTAGTCACCACTCCACTCAAGGACAGGCTGGTTCCCTGTACTGTTCCCCCTACCAGTCCCCCACTAACGGTAATGGTCATCGTTTCATCATAAGTGAGCCCGGATGCATCAGTTGTGCGAACCGTGATACTGTATGAGCCAGGAGACAAAAACGAACTTGCCGCACTGAGTGTGGACCCACTGACACTGAAATTATCAGTACCTGAGGTCAGAGAATACGTATGGCTATCACCACTATCGTCCGTTGTGCTGAATGTACCAACGGTTGTGGAAGAAAGAGGGTTGGAGAGGGTACTCGAACTGAGCGAAATGTCCGTTGGTGCTTCATTGACATTGGTGATGGAGATGGTGAAGGCTTCCGAGTAAGTGTTGGCACCGTCAGAACACTGAATCCGAATACTCTTTGACGTAGCGGTTTCATAATCGAAGCTAGCTGCTGTGGAAAGAGTCGAGCCTGAAATGGAAAAGGATGAGTTGTTCGTATCTCCCGTGCCCGAAACCAGGCTGTAGGTGAAACTGGAGGAGTCCGCATCAGTACAACTCAAGGTTCCCACAGTGGTACCCGAATCGGAATTTTCGGCCACACTGCTGGCGCTCAGAGCAATGTCTGTAGGAGATTCGCTAACATCGGTCACTGATATTGTCAATGATTGCTCGAAAGTCCCTCCCTTCGAATTAACCAACTGAACACGGATGCTGTGAGAAGTCTGGGTTTCATAGTCGAAGCTGGCTGCCGTCAGCAAGGTGCTGCCGGAAATACTGAATGAGGAGTTATCCGTGCTGCCT
>JANQHV010000035.1 GCA_028282505.1 SAR324 cluster bacterium
TACTCTTAATCCTAATCTTACTCTTAATCTCTGGAAATTGAGGGATTAAGATTAAGAAAAAGATTAAGATTAAGAATTTGTACACTTTATTGTGAATACTTGTACTAAGGACATAACAGGTAAATCATTTTTCTTCTCTGTGTCTCTGAGCCTCTGTGGCAGTCTATTCGGCTCTGGCATACAACAACACACAAAGAAAGGGACAATGAAGACAGAACAAAATCCGGAACAATCCTGCCCGGTGAATTCTTACAATGAGTGGGACCCCTTGGAGGAGGTCATTGTTGGTAATTTAGACCATTCCATGTTTCCCTGCTGGAATGTGATCAATGAAGTGACGGTGCCCCCCGGTGAGTGGGACATGATCGAAAAAAACATTGGCGGAGCGGGTGTTCCTTATCCCCCAGAGATGGTAGAGGCGGCCCGCAAAGATTTAGCGGAGTTTATTCATATTCTGGAAGCTGAAGGAATCCGAGTACGCCGCCCCGACATTGTCAACCATGCCCTGCCCTACGCCTCCCCCGATTGGGAAGTGTCTTGCGGTTTTTGCTCGGCCAACCCACGAGATCCCTTCTTGGTCGTCGGCAATGAAATCATTGAAGCCCCCATGGCTGACCGGGGACGCTATTTTGAAGCATGGGCCTATCGTTCCTTGTTTAAAGAATATTTCAAAGCGGGTGCCAAATGGACCGCAGCCCCCAAACCTCAACTGCTGAATGAATTGTATGACGCCAACTACCAGCTTCCTCAACCGGATGAGCCCATGCACTTCATTGTAGAGGAATTCGAACCTGTGTTTGATGCTGCCGATTTTGCGCGTTGTGGACGAGATATTTTCGTACAAAAAAGCAACGTCACCAATGAAATGGGCATCATGTGGTTACAACGGCATCTGGGAGAAGAGTACCGTATTCATCAGGTTGAATCTCTTTGTCCACAAGCCATCCATATCGACACCACCTTCACGCCCTTAGCTCCTGGCAAAGTATTGATCAGTCCTGAATATATAGACCCCAACCATTTACCACCCATTCTGAAAAGTTGGGACATTTTAGTAGCCCCCACGCCCATTCCCAATAAGGACCCGCTCAAAGTCGTCAGTCAGTGGATCAGTATTAATGTGTTGATGTTGGATGAAGAGCGGGTTATTGTGGAAAAAAGTCAGGAAACGCTGATCAAAGCATTCAAAGATTGGGGATTTCGGCCCATTCCTGTTTCTTTTGAAGCCTATTACCCATTTTTGGGTTCATTTCACTGTGCCACCCTGGATATACGCCGCCGAGGCACCTTGCAATCCTATTTTTAAAGGGTTTTCCATGTTTGTCATCGATCTTCTCATTTTCAGTGGAGCCGTTTATGCGGGCAAAAAGATTTACAATAAGTACATCGCTGGCGACACCACCGGCAAAGAGATGTCTGATACCACGGAAGGAGGTACTAAACCCTCGGAGCATGGAGCGGATGAGAGTGTCCAGCAACTAGAAACTCTGCCAATCATTATTGATATAGAAGACCCTGAGGAGAAAGAAACAAGGCATTATTTTCTGGTGGCTTCTGCCGGTTTAAGCATTGCAGCGATGGGATTTTTGTTTTACCCACCATTGGCATTCCTGAGTCTTCCCTTCACGGGCTATACCTCCTGGCCTGTCTTTCAAGCTGCCTATCAAAGCACTTTCAAAGAACGCCGACTGTCCATTTCCATTCTGGATTCTACGGCAATCCTTGTCGGAATCGGATCAGGATATTATGCCTTGAGTTCCTTTGCTAACTTCATCTATTTCTTTGCTGCGAGGTTGTTGAATAAAACCAAAAACAAAACACGGAAAAGCCTGATCAACATTTTCAAGGAGCAACCAACATCAGTCTGGCTACTCAAAGATGGTGTGGAAGTGAGCGTGCCTGTTGAAAGTATTCAAGCCGGTGATTGCATTGTCGTGGATACGGGAGAAATCATTCCAGTTGATGGCATCATCACCCAGGGCATTGCCAATATTGACCAGCATATTCTGACCGGAGAAGCACAAGCAGAGGAAAAAACCATCAATGAAAAAGTATTTGCCACCACAGTTGTGCTCACAGGACGCATTTGCATTGAGGTCGAAAAAACAGGAAAAGCCACCATTGCCGCTCAGATTGGAGAAGTCCTCAACAAAACGGCCAGTTTTGAAGAGACATTACAAACACGTGGTGAAGAAATTGCCGATAAAACTGTCACACCCACTTTAGGGGTTGGTGCGCTCACCCTGGTCACTCAAGGTCCCTATATGGCCTTAACCACGCTCAGTTCTAACTTCTCTGAGGTGATTCGATTGACCACTCCCCTGAGCATGTTGAACTACCTCCATATTGCCTCCAAGAACGGAATCCTCATCAAAGATGGACGCTCTTTAGAATTGCTCAAACAAGTCGATACGGTGGTCTTTGACAAAACAGGGACATTGACCCTGGAAGAACCTCATGTGGAAAAGATTCATCCTTGCAATGGTTTATCCAAAAAAGAGTTATTGATGTATGCTGCTGCTGCCGAATACAAGCAGAACCACCCGATTGCCAGAGCCATTCTCGCGGCAGCCAAAAAAGATCATTTATCCCTCTCACGAGTAGAAAGTGCTGAATATATCATTGGTCACGGCATTAAAGTTCGCTCAGAAGGGACAATCATCCGAGTGGGCAGCGGCCGTTTTATCGAACAGGAAAAGATCCCCATTCCTCCCGTCATTCAAAAATTACAAAGCCAAAGCTACGAACAGGGCAATTCCCTGGTCTATGTTGCTGTCGATGATCAACTGGGAGGCGTGCTGGAATTACAACCCACCCTCCGGCCAGAAGCCAAAGCGATTGTACAATCCCTGCATCAAAAGCATTTAAAGACCTATATTATCTCAGGCGATCATGAACAGCCGACGCAACGCATTGCCAAAGAATTGGAAATCGAACACTATTTTGCAGAAACATTGCCTGAAGAAAAAGCTCACTTGATTGAGCAATTACAAAAAGAAGGACGGTCTGTCTGTTTTGTCGGAGATGGCATCAACGATTCGATTGCCTTGAAAAAAGCCACAGTCTCCATTTCGTTACGTGGAGCCTCAACGGTCGCCACGGATACGGCACAAATTGTTTTAATGGACACCACTTTAAAGCGGTTGGAGTATGTGTTTGACTTGGCTGGAAAATTCAATAGCAACCAGAAAATAGGGATTGCCTGCTCCACTATTCCCGGCATTATCTGTACCGGTGGTGTCTTTTTCTCCTATTTTGGCCTACCCAGTGTCTTGATTTTTTACAACATTAGTGCCATCACTGGGCTGGGCAGTGCCATGCTGCCCTTGCTGCAGGAATCATAGGTGCAGAATGACTGAATTATCAATAAAGGGCATGATCATATTTTCGGCCACTCAAAATTGTTCCTCCCCTTGTTAAGGGAGCGGGGCCGACCTTCGGTTAGGTAAGGTTATAGATAGTAGCACCAACCCCTCCTAACCTCCCCTTCATAAGGGCATAGGTGTCAGGTTAAGAAAAATTGATGCTGGTCCTCCCCCTTTAGCAAAGGGGGCCGGGGGGATTTGGTTGAAAATCCGTTCCTGTAAATCCCCCTAC
>JANQHV010000045.1 GCA_028282505.1 SAR324 cluster bacterium
GTAGGGGCTATTGACCCTACAGCTCCTTCTAAAATCCATCCTAAACATATTCAAGGATTGCAGTTTATCAAACCTTTTGAGCCTCTTCAAAAACTAATCTCTCAGTTGAATCAACAACATGATCTAGTTATCGTTTTGAGTGAGTTGGTTCCCCCACAGAATTTGGTACTGGCCAATACGGTTCCAGGGATTGATATTATTATCGAGCATTATCAAAAAAATCGTGTTTCTCAAGAAAAAGTGAAGGATACTTTATTATTTCGTTTAGAGGACTATAAGGGAAAACAATTGGGAGTATTGGACTTAAGTATCAATAATAGACGAGTTGTTGAGTATAAATTTCAAAAGATTAATGTCAGCGAAAAAGAACTTTCTGCACAGAACACCACTGTTCGTTCCGAGCTACAAACTTATTTAGAAATTAAAGAGAGGGATGTGTTGAATCGGATGAGTGACACTATCGCCAGGACAACCACACATTTGGAAGGGGAAAAAGCAACCATTCGTTTTCAGGAAACTAATTTGGGAAATCTAATAGCCGATGGTATGTTAGAGTTAATGGAGTTTGCCCAGCCTGATGCTGCTGTCGTTAATGCCGGTTCAATCCGTACCAGTATTCCTGCGGGAAATATCACGGTTAGAGACGTGTATAAAGTACTTCCATTTGATAACACTTTAGACGTTATTAAAATAACTGGTGCAGAACTACAAGCCGCTTTGGAAAATTCTGTTTCTAAATATGGTGAACAAAGTGGCGCAGGTCGTTTCTTGCAAGTGAGCCGGATTTTTTACCGGTTTGATCCCAGTCGTCCAGTTGGTTCGCGTATACTTGAAAGCAAAATAGCAAATGAGCCAATAGACCCTGCTAGAACATATCGTCTTGTCATCAATGATTATCTACGCAGTGGGGCCGATGATTATCTCATGTTGAGTAAAGACCCCGTTGTTTCTAATGGGAATATGGTCAGAGATCTGATGGTGGATCTTCTTGCAGAAAAACAAACGGTTTCTCCAAGTGTTGAAGGACGTATTGTGAAGGCTCAGTAACTCGTTAGAGTTTGTAATCTTTATTAATAGTGTGTTGTGCGATGACTTAAAATGACATTAACCTTGATCTGTAAAGGAATGATATGCATGAAATAAATATTAAGTCTGTGACGATTTGGATGATTTGTCTGGGGGTCTTGTTGTTCTTATGGGGCTGTGAGTCCGCCTCAAAAGCTACAGTAGAATCAAAATCAACTCCAACAGAACCCAAAACAACAGAAAGAGCATCAGAGACACCGGTAGACAGTAACTCTCCACCAGTAGTTGAGGCACACACGGAAACCGGCTCGCCGGAAACACAAAATTCAGAGACAATTACCTCCAATCCAACCCCAAGTGAAGAAGTTGCTGAAACCAATTCTTCGGATGTAGCCAGTGAACCCACAGAACCCAATCCACCAGAAACACAAAATTCAGAGACCACTACTTCCAATCCAACTCCAAGTGAGGAAGTTGCCGAAACTAGTTCTCCGAATGTCGCTAATGAACCCACAGAACCCAACCCATCAGAAACACAAAATTCAGAGACCACTACCTCCAATCCAACCCCAAGTGAAGAAATTGCCGAAACTAATTCTCCGAATGTCGCCAGTGAATCCACAGAACCCAACCCACCAGAAATGCAGAGTCCCGCTGCAAGTGTCTCTGGGCAAATACCAAATGAACAAGCCGCAGAAATCAGTTCTGATACAATATCAAGCAGATCACCGCTTCAAAATGTAACAGAAGAAACCACTCAATCATCGCCTCAAAATACAACAGCAGAACCTGTTCAACTAACAGACTCACTTTCGATTAGTCCATCGGGAGGCAATATCAAAACAGGGCTCGGAATGATGGATGATACAGAGAAACGGTTAAAAGCCATCCGAGATCTTCATATTAAACAGGAAGGAGATGTCATTAAAATTCGACTGCCTGGAGGTATTCTATTTAATACAAACTCTTATACTGTTAAACAATCAGCTCGTTCAACTTTGAGGAGAGTAGCAGAAGTGTTACTGGATTTTCCTAGACTGAAAGTTAAGGTTGTGGGATACACAGATAACAGAGGACCTGAAAATTATAATTACTACTTAAGCGAACAAAGAGCTAAAGAAGTTGCTCGTATTCTTGACCTCCCAAGGAATATCATTGTCATTGGTAGAGGGCCGGAGCGTCCTATTGGAGATAACGATACGGAGGCAGGACGCAGCAAAAATCGCCGTGTTGAATTGGAACTATATTAAGTTAAGGGTATACAGAATAAGTAATTTGTTATCATTAAAAAGGTTGATCATTTATGTTACCTCCAAACCAAGACCTCAATTTTGAAGAATTCAATTTCTTGATCAATTGTATCACTGTAGAAGGAATTAAATACCAGGAACGAGATCTGCTGGAAAAATGGCTGGATTCAGGTCAACTGCCACATGATTTGAAAGGTATTTTATATCGTAAACTCCAGAATCCTATCACTCCAATTCTCGCATTTCGACAAATTCAGAACTATTTATCTCGGCAGAAAAATACATCACAATTTGAAAAAATATGGCTTGCTATTGAAACAGTGATTTTGGCAGACGGTATTTTTTCGTTACAAGAAAAAATCATCGCCAGTACGATTATTGAAACCATACCAAAGCTGGAAACAACATTGTCCAGGCTTTTTCCTGACTCACTAATTATTAAAAATATCCAGGAATATCGAGCTCCTAAAAAAAAAATTATTACAGAATTGAAAAAGCTTATTACAATTTCTAAGAATTCTTCTCTGAAAATTTCAGATCAAGAATTATGGGTATTCTTCCTACACATACAAATTATTTGCTCATTTGTTCCTGCTTCCTACATTAAAAAAACATCTGTAAAGGGACCGATACTTTTACAATCATGGGGTACGTTTCCTAATGAATTATTCAATGAACTCATTGACTCCATTATCAATTATTCCGAGCAACCAATATATTCTCCTTCAGATTGTTTTAACGAATTTTTACTACTTGCAGATGCCGACCAGCGCTATGCCCTTATGAATATAGTGCGTCAATTAATGACAACCCAACCTCAAATCAGCAGTGAATGTATAAACTTCTTTAGTACTTTAGTGCAGGGAAAAGAAAAATTACAAATGATCATTCGTGCTAAAGAAGAAAAAACAAATAACTCGATGTCCATAGGATCTGAAAAAGGGAATGATTTAGTACTTCCTGCTTCCGTATGCCCTGCTCATTATTTAACAATTCAGTTCAATGATGAAAGTTTTGCAATTTTCAGTCATGCGAATGTTTTTTTGAAAATAAAAGAAGAACGATGCCAGAAATATCAAGGGAATGACAAATTCCTGGAAATTGAAAGTGATAAATTTCGACTATATATTTTTCCAGACTACCAAATCATTCTTTACGACCTATTTCTCTCTCGTTACTTATCTTTAGAAAATTACAATGTTTTTTTCTCTCAAAAAGCCCAATATTCACATACTCCGCTTCAACCAGCCATTAAGCAGCTACAAGCTACTTTTCGTAGTGGTGAATTCATAGGGATTTTTGGGCCTGGAAATTCTGGCAAGTCATTGTTGTTTCAATCCTTATTAAAAAATTTACCTTCACAGGGGCAAGTACTTCTCAACGGCACCTCTTATTTTGAGTATTACGATAAGTACCCTCATGAAATTGGATTTATTGCAAACAATGATGTATTGCATGAGCAGTTAACAGTAGAAGAAACCTTTCATTACACTCTTAAACTCCAGGGGATAGCAAGTGTTTCTGCAGAAATTCAAAAACAAATCGATCATACAGCAGAGTTGTTAGGTTTTGAAATATCACTGGATACTCCTAAACTCCATGAACACATAAAAAATCTTGATAAAGGACAACGCAAACAGGTTTTACTGGGTACTGAGCTTCTCATGCAAAATAAATTCATGATGATGCTCGATGAACCCACAGTTGGATTGTCTCCCAATGAAGAACTACATATCCATCAATTGTTAAGAGAACTTGCTTCTCAAGGCATGCTGATTCTTATGACATCCAATAGCATTTATCAAGGAACTCTGGATTTGATGGATCTGGCCCTCATCTTAACAAAAGAAGGTGAACTTGCCTATTTCGGACCTGCCTCAGAGGTGCAATCCTACTTTAATGTGGATAGTCCAGAGCAGGTATTTTATCTACTCTCTCAACACTCTTCTTCTTTTTGGCAAAAAAAATACTGCCAGCCGGAAAATCCTTATTACCGTAAATATGTGGTAGCGCGCCAACGTTTACATCAAATGAATTTAGCAGAAACAAGCGAGCCTGAGTCACCTAAAACTCAGAATATACAACGCTTATCAGCATCCTTTCCTCCGGTTCTTTCTCCAGGGAAAAAATCAGGTTGGTTTTTTCAATTTTTAACTTTATCTCAAAGATTATTTTTGCGTTTTAGACGAGATCGTTCTTTTTGGATGGCAACGGGGTTACAGTCGATGGCGTTAGGATTAATTTTGCGTTTGCTTGATTTCCCTACCTCGACGGAGCGCCTCATCCTACTTAGTATTGCTGCTGTTTGGTTAGGCGCAATCCACACACTTAGGCTTGTTCCTGCGGAATATTCTGTTTTTTTAAGAGAGCAGCGATTTCACATTCGGATTTCTTCTCACACATTGACCTTATTTACTCTGAGTGCTGCCCACATGTTTTTGCAATGTTTGATTGTACTCATTGTCTTATTGCCATACAGCAATTTTTGGCCAAATGTTCAGCTCAATTTTTTGCAAAACATAGGAATTTTTTACATAATTAGTATTGTGGGGGTCGCTTTGGGTATGATGTTGGCTACTCTTTCCCGTTCTCACGAACAATCAATCTTTGGGTTGTTCCTGGTCATTATTCTTATGATAGTTTGGGGAATGCACCTGCCATACATGACTGATGAATTGGGTTTTGGATTCCTGGAAACTCTAATCACTCCATTTCACTGGACTTTAGCAGGAACAATAGATGCTCCTATGACCGTCTTTGTCTTGATATTCATATCCCTATGCTGTCTAGGCTTAAGTATTTTATTTGGTTCTCTTCAAAATAAGTTCAAACGATATCGGCATACTGAGAATGACACCAATACGATCTTGAAAAATTAATACATTTGTAAATTCAATAGCTTTCCTTTTTTAACAGTCAGGGTTGCAATTCTGCGCTTTTCACCTTTGCGAGACATATACTGAGTGTTAAATGGTTTTTCTCCCTCCGCCCAGTAGATGGTTCCTTTGACTTCTGTAGACGCTGAGCCAGCATAATATTTGACGTAAATAGTCCAATCTCCTTCAGGGGCTCTTGGTGAAAAGAAAACTTCAGGCGCATGAGCACCCCCTGTGTTGTCATGGGTCAATTTCATCACAAGTATGCCATTCCTTTTCGTTTCTTTGTTGCGGTAATAAATTTCGGGATAGCCACCAGGAGGTTCAACATGGAGGTCGATATCAACTTTTCGATCATCTTGCGCTTTCCATGAAATACTAATCAGGATGGCGACATCTTCCTTACAGTCAGGGCATGTTGGGCATTCTTGACAAACTGGGCAAGGTTTGGGGGTTGGGCATTGTTGGCAAACGGGGCATGTTGGGCATTCTCGACAAACCGGGCAAGGTTTGGGGTCTGGGCACTTAGTGGGCTTGGGATCTGGAATCAGTACCAAAACCAAGATTACTGCACCCAACGCACATGACAAGACATCTAAAAAAGATAAATTGAAAACATTGATTTCACGATTTTTTCGAGCCATCTTGTCCTTATACTTTTGATTTTGGAATATAAAGTCGATTGACAAGATATTGCATGCAATACGCCTCTTGCTTTAAGACGACAGCTTCCTCTTCTCGTTGAATGTAATGCAAAACCAACATTAGAAATAAACTGAGGATCAGTGCAACTAACGTAGTATCAAAAGCAACATTCAGTTTAGCCACCACTGCTGCTTTTCCCTCATTAATATTCCCCAACCCTGCTCCAATGCCCAGGACTGTGCCAATGAATCCGATAGACGGAATAGCCCAGGCCAAATAGCGAACGGTAGATAAACTATTGTCCAAATGATTCAATGACATTTCTCGTTCATACTGAATCAATTGCGATACTTCTTCCACCGATTGATTTAATTTAAATCGTAACAAAGCCTTATTAATCCATTGAATCAATGGGCGTTGTTGCTCCGTTGCCATGAGCATTTGAATGTTACGGCGATACTGTCCGACATCCTCGCTTAGAATTACCTGCTCTTCTTCTTGTGGTAAAATGTGGGTATGGAACGCTTTTAAGCGTTCTTTATAGAGAAACCAACGGCCAAGTAAGATAAAAAGTGCCCAAAAAAATGCCAGATAGGTGGCACTTTGAACGATGCCATCAGGCCAATTTCCTCCCAACATCTCAAATATGCGTTGATTGATGTAAAAAAACATGCCCAAAATAATAATCTCAAAAAGAAGAGTCACTCCTATGCCCAGTAAAAGACAGGGGATTTCTTTTACTTCATCATCTTTTATTAAAATATTCTGTATTGCATCCATAAGGTTCTCACTGCTTAGTTCAAAAGAATAAATATAACATTTTAGGAGAAAGGTCTTTTTGTTTTTTTCTTAAAGACATTATTTACTATGTGTCGGAATGAGTGTCGATATTCTTGATTGGAAATTCATATAGCATTATGCTAAAAGGAAATAAACTTTTACTTTGCCGTCTCTATATTTTCTAGAAATTTATTATTAAATTTGTATGTGAGGTGTTGCTATAGCTCACAAAACACAAGAGCTTATGAAAGAAAAAGTCTTTTGTCCTAATTGTCTGCAAATGACAGAACTAGATACTAAAAATAAGTGTTTGTTTTCTGATTGCAGGTATGATTTTTCGACCCCTAATAACCCTTTATACTTGCCACCAAATTTTTTGTTACACAAAGCATTTCGGATTGGAAAAGTATTAGGGCATGGAGGCTTCGGAATTACTTATCTGGCCTTTGATGAATATCTACACGATAAAGTTGCCATCAAGGAATACTTTCCTACAGAATTTGCATCACGACAGCCGAGTACACTAGATATTAAACCAGGTGTGGGTTCAAATAGAGAAAAATTTGATTATGGGATGGAAAAATTTGTGAATGAAGCTCGTTTGATCACACGGTTTCAGAAGCATCCTCACATTGTCCATATCAAAAGCTTTTTCGAAGAAAACGGGACTTTCTATTTTGTGATGAACTATGTAGGAGGCCAGGACT
>JANQHV010000050.1 GCA_028282505.1 SAR324 cluster bacterium
AGAAGCTGTTCAAACCGCTTTAGCACAACAGCAAGTCTCGGCAAACATCGATCCAGGTCTTTTGCGACAATCGGTACAAGAAGCCTTGGCGCAGCAACAGGTATCTGCCAATGTCGATCCGAACTTGCTGCAACAAGCTGTTCAAACCGCTTTAGCACAACAGCAAGTATCTGCTAATATTGATTCTGGCGTTTTAGAAAACGCAATCAATCAGGCTATTTCTCAATTAAACAATATCGGCGCAAAAATAGATCCGATGGAACTTGAAAAAGCAATTAGAGAGGCGATTAAACAACAACCCGTTTCAACTAAAATAGATCCGACGGAACTTGAAAAAGCAATTAAAGATGCGCTTGGAAACCAGCAAATCTCTGCAAAAGTTGATCCGGTTGAACTGAAAAAGACAATCGATGAGGCCATGGCTCAAGTCTCTACTAAAATAGATCCGACGGAACTTGAAAAAGCAATCACTGATGTGATTGCTCGGGAACAGGTCAATGCAAAATTCGACCAAGAAACTCTCAAATCAGCGGTCACTTCTGCAATCACCGGTTTGCAAAGCAAACTATTGGAAACGCTAAAAGAAGAATTTGCGAAGCAAATCAAGGATCTTTCTCAAACTGTACAATCAGAAAGCAAACGAGATAACGAGCTTACGGCCGCAAACCTCGAAAAGCTAAGCGAAGAGATGGAAAAGGCGTTTGAACAGGGGGATTATACCAAGGCGTTAGACATTGCCAGTGAAGCAATGAGAAAAACTTCTGACCCTCGGCAAGAGGCAGAGTTACATGTGAGATTTGGTTCATTGTATTTGAAACTGGGAGCCTCTTTGTTTCGTAAGGCAAGTTCTTTATCCGGCGGGTTACCAGATGCCCAAAAAGCTGATGTTCAAGATAAAGCAAGGGTAATAACCAACTTTCTAGATAAAGAATTATAAGGATGATTCGTTTCTATTTCTCAAAAAAGAAAAATATATTGTTATTAACAATTTAGAGGAGAAGTTCATGAAGGTCAAAAAGTCCATTGTTTTCATGCTCTTTGGATTAATCGGGATAATGTTCTTTTTCGCAGCGCAGAGAGTCCATGCCCAGGAAACGCAAAGAACTCGCGCTGTTAGTAAAGAGGTTACTTTAAATCCCACTGCCAAAGCGACTTTGGTTGCCCTACTGAAAAGAGTGAATGTTGAGCGTCACCACATTACCATGACCCAGCAAACAGTTTTCCAGGAAGAGTGTGCTAAATCCACCGCTCCGGGTTTTAAAAGTACAACCTGCGCCAGTTCAGACAAATGGAATATTCTATTTGATCACTCTTATAATCTCTTAAGCATTGTAGTTCCTTCCGATACTCTAGTAAACGTCACCGAATTGGAGCAAGAAATTGGCAAAATCCCCAATATCGGATGGACCTATGGGATCGACGCCTTGGAATTGATTCGGGTCAAAGAATTCGCTACAGGAATAGAGGGAGGAGCCTCAGGAACGGGAAGCGATATGGGACAGGATGTTGAAAAAGAAGGTGAGGAGGGTTTTTCAGTCTGGAGTTTTGTTTTGGGTTTGATGGTCGTTTTCGGCTTATTTACCTCTTTTTGGGCATGGTTCTTAAATAATATGTGGAAGAAATTTGAGCTATTTACTAAGGAAGGATTTACAGAAAGTTTATCTTCATTAACTAAAAAAATATCGGAGTTATTAGATTTTGCAAAATCCAATCTAGATACAGGGATAGGGAAAAATTTGTCAGCATTCCCTGGGCAGGCACAACCCTCTCCATTTGATCAGACTTCTGGAGCGTTGCGGGGCACTGACCGCAGGACGGCAGGACGCCATCAAAATACCTGGGAAGTCTTCAACCAGCTTGGGATCGAAGATTTATTGATTTTGACCAAAACTATGTCTTCTCCCGAAGACAGGGCAGTGTTGCTCAGTCAACTAGAAACCCATAAAGGTATTGCACTGACTGAGCAGTTTCCAAAAGAAGAGCAGCAGGAGATGGTGGCTGCGCTGGTGCAATTGAAGGAATTCACCTCCAGTGCCAACGAGTTGTTGAGAAAAACTAAGGAAAAAGTCGATCAGGGCCCCCTTCGCATTGATGGGTTTGGCAAAGCCAAAGATTATTTGAGCATTCTGGATCTGGATAGAAACCAAATTCTGTCCAGCCTGGAACCAGACAAGAAAAATGAGCTGGAGCCTTACAAAAGATTTGAAACCAAATCTTTACTGAATAGGAATGAATACATGAAGGAATTAACACAAGATAACATACCTGAAGCCTTGATCGCAACTTGCACGGAAGAACCAGAGGAAAAAGAACTCTTGGTCAAATACATACAGTCCCAGTCTATGAACAAGAATACATCTCCCAGATTGCGACGAATCCTTCTCGAAACAGTAAAAAACGAATCTTTTTCCCGAGAAAAACTTATTTTTTACAAATTGCAGTTGGCGCATTGGTTCCGAGAAAAGAAAGAAGAGGAAAGTCAGGCAAACCATACCCAATCTGTTGAGCAAGGAGTTTAAACACTATGCAAAAAAAAATGAGTAACGTTTACATTGGAATCCTCATTATTTTTATTTGTTTTTTCATTACTCTGTACTCGGACCAAATTAGGGGTTCGATAGAAAACACGTTTGGTCTCTCTCAGATGATCCCAAATGCACTTTTGCCCATCTGGAATATACTTGATTTTGCCGCCGTGGTTTTCGTCGTGGGAGGAACCATTGGCAGCACCATTGCAGGTTTTCCTCTCAAGATGGTCTGGAAAGCCTTTCGCTATCTGTTCAAATATGTTTTGCCTGTCAAATTCAGCAAAGACATCCATGGAGTCAACACGAACTTTAATAAGGAGAAGTATCAAATACACCAGATAGCTTTTGACCTGGCCAAAAAACGTCACAAGCGTGAATCAATTCAGGCGGATATCACTTATTTTCGATCATCATTCGAACTTTCTCCGATGTGCGAAAGTGTTTTACTGGAGTGGCTCTCAGTTTATCTGATTGACGGGGACAGTGAGCCTGCCAAAGAAAAGATCGAGGAGATGATTGGAGCAGAGATTGCTCACATCGAAGCACGAGCCAATGAAGATTTAGAGGTGCTGGAGTTCATGACTCAGGCTTCTCCAGCGTTTGGGATTGCCGGGACTGTGACTGGTTTGGTTTTGTTATTACGCTCTGATGTGATGGACATCGGCGCAATCGAAACCCTGGTTCAGCCTATGTCAATCGCTCTGCTGACCACTCTTTACGGCGTAATGCTTTCCAATGTCTTGTTCAATCCAGCTTTAGCCAAACGGACTCAGTTAAAAGCAGCAGTGACCCATTCACTGGCCATGATGCGAGATACGTTGATTTATCTCAAAGAGAGAAGACACCCCAACGACATATCCGATTTATTGTTAGGGTATTTACCCGCTGACTTGCAAGCTAAGCGCAAGGCAGAGGTAGATGTCGATGTGGTCAAGCAGTACAGCAGCATTTTTAGCTCCTGAAATGTCAGCATTGACTCATCAAATCATTATTTACATTAAGGTAAACGATGCCAGTACCGATTCCAGAAGTTAAAAAATTCAAAACTTCCGTTTGGATCTTTACATTTGCAGATTTATTGATGCTCTTGTTCTGTTTTTTTGCGTTAATCGTGCTTTTGAAACCACCTCAGCGGACAGTGAATCTAAGCATCGCATCGAGCAATCCTCCATTTCAGAATCAAGAGTACCTTGAGACGAAGGTAAAAATAAAAAAAAATGGAGAAAGCAGGGAAGCACTCATAAAACACCTTGTTGGGGTCGATGTGCAAGAAGGTTCTGATCCACAACAAAAAACAGAAGTGGTGATTCAAGCCTCAATCGATTCGGAAGCCAAAAAACCATTGGAAGTGTATTATGAGGTTTATAACACTGCCACCGCCTCATCACAAAGCGGCAAGGATTTTAACTTGCTTGATCAAGGGCCGATTAAAATCAATGTCGGTCAAACCAAAGGAACTGCTCGCATCCAAATCGAGAGCGACAGCTATGATGAAGTTGAAGAAACGTTGTTGGTTTCTATGACCAAAGTAACTAACGCAAAACCTGGAGATGCCAACAAGTTAAAAATCAATATCGTTGATGATGATCCACCTCCTCAGTTGAATCTGAAATTAACTTCCAAAGAGATTGGGCCAGGAGAGACAGCTGTGCTGGAAGGCCGATTGAGCCAGCTCAGTGAGCAGGACATCGAAGTTCCTATTACGTTGCTGGGTACCGCCAAACCAGACCAGGATTTCACCATCTCCCAAAACAAGCTCATCTTCAGGCCCGGAACCCTGCAAAACTCCATCAACTTTCACATTAACGAACAGATTCAAGGATTGCCCAAGCGAATCAATATCCAAATTGAGGGAACAGATACTGCTCGTTTGAGCCCACCCTTCAACCAGACAATCGTGATCGTCGAAAAAAGCAAACCTCAATTTGTGAACCTGGAACTGGAACGGGTGCAAAAACCTTCCCAAGTGATCAGGAAAAACAAGGATAACACGGAAATCTTAGTGAGAGAAGGGGTTGGCACCATCAGCTTTCGGGCTACCATCAGCGCAGCTCTGACTAGGCGTTTACTGGTACCATTTAAAGTTTATGATCCCAAACAGACCTTTCCTGATTATGAACTAAAAAAACGGTTTCTAACAATACCACCGGGGCGAACCTCAGCCAGTGAAACAATTCGGATTATTGATGATCAATACCAGGAACCGGATGATGAAATCGTCATTCAAATGGAGCAGGTAGAGGGTGTGCAAAAAGGGAAAAAAACTTCCTTGAAAATCACTATTCAGGATAATGACCGGCCCCCAACGTTGGATTTGAAACTTTCTCCACGGGAAGTCAATCCCGGCGAAGCAGTCGTCTTGACAGCCTCTTTGTCTCCGCGCAGTCTGAAAGAAGTCAAACTGCCCGTCCTGTTGAAAGGGATCGGAGATATTAATATTAATGAAGTTTTTAAAACTTTTAACAAAGAACTTCATTTTCCACCGGGAGTCGAAGAAACCAAACTTGTGTTTGAAGTGAAGCCGACAGTAGAGCAACTGCCGAAAAAGGTGACTTTTGGCGTTACTCCGACAAACCTTGTACAAAGGTTTTCTTTTGAAGAAAGCATTTTGATCAGAGAAGCAGTAGAATATAAAAACTGTGATGTGTTGAAGAACTACATGGACGACAACCGGGGGGTATTTGATAAGTTTCTGTTGCATCAGGACAAAACCCGTTGCCGGATCTCGCTTCCTTCAGATTTATCCTTCATGACTGGCACTGCGAAAATCAATGATCAGGGGGGATTACTGGAAGCTATCAAAAAATTGGCCTCCACCATCAAGACATTCTATCCTCGCGACCACATCATCGTGGCCGGTCACACAGATCAACAGGCTTTTAGGGGCAATGATGTTGAAAAAGGGATATATCGAGAGTGTCGTTCCCAAGGACAAGAATCAAAATTGTGCAACAACTGGGAACTCAGTTCTATGCGGGCTGCTGTGGTTGCTGTTTTGCTCTTGAAAGAACAAATTCCTAAAACAAAAGTTGCTATAGAAAGTCACGCCGATAATCAACCGAGTCCTTTAGACCCAAAATGGCAAAGAGCAGATCAAGCATTGCATCGCCGGGTGGAGATCATGTTGGTGGACCCCCCCGGACAGAAACAAAAACCCAGGTTATTGTTTGCCCCTCAATTGGAATAAAAAACCTCACCGGTCCATCAACTAGCGCAGCGAAGCAAACCTCCTTGTCTCCTTTTTGAAAATAACCTGCTTTAACGAACGATGTATTTTTCCACGGATAGAGAATAATGAAACCAATTTATTGGAAAATTAGTCATTTGCTCATGATCTGGATCATTCTGGCGGGATGCGCATTTCGAGTTTCTAAATCAGATGGAACCGTTCAGCCGCGTTGGGCCTGGGAGGACACAATAGATATTGTTAGAGAAAAAGAGCCTAACCTCGTTATTGAAACCAAAGTCGCTTCAACGGTTTTGGAATTCATTGTTCAACAAAAGTACTCTGAAGCGATCAAAGAAGCACCATTGGAGTTTCCTCTAACTGATTCTCAGCTGGAAAACTCTGAAGACGAAAAAAAGGACACAAACAAAAGATCTCTTAACGATTCTGATAAAATGTTGCATCTGGCACAACGGGCTATGTTGTTTCACCTCGCCGGAGATAACGGTGATTATCGAGACCACCCAGTAGAACAATGTGAACAGAAGGCAACAGATAAAAACAGTAGCAACTACAGCCTTTGCCTGCTGGACAAGGCAAAATTGGCTTCTAAAAAGAATAATGAGAGACAGGAAAAATCAAGGAGAGCTGAGAACGATGATCCTTCTCTATACCGTCCCGTCGCGATTGAAAAAAACATGATCCATATTCTCAGTGCACTGCATTACGCAAATCTTCAGAATCAGGAACAGGCTTTGGAGGAGCTTGGGGAGGTCCGGAAAGAGCTTAAAGCTTATCATAAAAATTATTATAAAGATAAAGAGGTAAAATATAGTATTGATGAAAACAATTTGGAAGATATTAGGTTTCAACTGGCATTCCTCACAAACGGCAATGATATTCAATTCAAAGATATTAAATGCTCTTGCTCGAAAAATGGTTTCGATGAAAAAATTGAGCCAATTTTAAGTCAAATAAAAGACGAGAAATTACGAAAACGGGCTGAGGATCTTCTATATGATCATGCCTTACGACCAACATATAAACCTCTCAGCTTTCGATTAACTCCTCAAGTTAGGGAAAAACTAAAGCGCGATTACGGGGATAAATTGATTGATCAAATCCGCGAATTACAAACATGGGAAGACATCTTGGAGAATGTGGGGACTAATACAGTCGGGATAGGTCGAAAAATAACTCAGAACGTTCAGGTCACCTTGGATGAAACAGTCACTAAATTTATCAATTTATTTTTTCAACTCAAACCCGATTCCGTCACGGACTTTCTCGAAACCATTGAGCCGATTTTAGCTTACCTTGAGATTGATATAAATCAGTTGGGACAAGCTAAAAAATTGCTTGTCAAAAAGTTGTGGCCAATGCTGAAGCAAGGTAATTTGTCTCCGGAAAAATTAAAAAAAATCCTGATGGAAATTCGGGAAGAACTCCGTACCAACCCTGAGTTTGATAAAAAAATAGAAAACGACATAACAAACAATAGTAAAGATGCGACAAACGATCAGCCAAAGAAGCAAACACTTTATACTTTTGAAGAGTTTTTTGAGGACATTGAACCAATTTTGGTTCTTTTAAAAGATGATGAAAAAACAAAAAAAGCCGTGGAACAACTGCTGCAAGATCATTTGTGGCCAATGATTGATAGCGCCAGTTTGAATGTACAACAGTTGGAGCAAATTAAAATAAGCGTTGAGGAAATAATCAATCGTAAATTCAAGCAAGCAAAAAATTTTTATTACTCCCAAGAGGATGACTTCGCCGATGCATTGATGAGCATTGCTGGAATAGGATTTAAAAAAGAGACTTTACAGGATTTCATCGATTTATCAATGGAAGGAGTCTATAAATACGATGCATTCTCTGAATACTTAAAGGGAATCATGTATGAGTGGCAGGGAGATGACTGTCAGAATGGGAAAGAGAAAAACAATCTCTGTAAAGCATCGAACTCATATCAACTGGCTTTGTTAGCTTATAACCGTGCTTGCGTTGAATATTCTTTCTATGACAAGTATTTCGACACGCCTATTCCCCAACAATTATTGATTGATCGGGATCGTTTGATCAACAAAATAGATGCTAAAGAAAATTCAACACTCAAACAAGCCTTAAAGTCTTTCTCCAACCATCCTTGCGGATTAAAGAATGAGAAAAATACGGAACAGAAAACACATGGAGAGTTGATCACGATCAGCTTCAATGGTTTGTTTCCTAAAAAAACGCTTTACGCCCGTAACGTGAAAGATTTTGCTCGCTTTGCTAGACGTCCCAATCACATCGCTCATACATTTGTCGAAGCAAGCTGGCAGGGAAACGAAAACAATAACTACTCTCAACGAGAAAAACAAAATTTTGTTAAAAAGATGGAGCTTGTGGAGAAACTGAGTGAAATCGCTAATACGAATTTGGATAATTATAATGACGTCAATGGGATTAGAACTGAAGAAGGTATTGACTTACTAGTGAAAATAACTGGAATCAAGGAAGGTAATACCACTTTTGTTAAAAAGACAGCTACCAATCTTGGTAAAAGCATCTTTATGTGGTTTTTCACCGATGACGAGAAAAAAAGTAAACTAAACTTAGATTCCTGGAGCTTGTTGCCCGATCAGATTCTCATCTCCCGTCAGAGTTTGCCAGCTGGGGATTATGAGGTAACTGTCTATTACTATTCAAAAAATCGTGTGATTTTGGGACAGCAAACCCATGCTGAGGTTGTCACAATTGAGGCTGGAAAAAAAGTGTTTTTGTTCAGCCATTTTGCTCATCGGCCTGATTTACAACTTTCTGAATAATTTCTAACTGGCATAGTCAAAGCCCCAAACATGCGACAGAGTCACAAAGGACTTAGAAAAAATGCTTAATTCTGTTTTCCGAAAATGGAGAAATCTCCTTCTTTTCTTTGGCTTGATTTATGGCTGTTCGTCTGTCGCCATCTGTCAAGAGACAAAAAACTGGATCCCACCCAGAATTGAGGAAATCCATCTGCGATTTGTCGATCAAGACCAAGATCCACTGGAAATATCCGGCGTGTTGACCATCACTCGTCCTAAGAAAGAAGATAATATCGTCAACTACCAGGTTTTTTGGGGTATAAATTCCCAAACGCCTCTTCCTTTCCATGGCGTGCTTTGTTCCGGTGGTGGAGTCGAGGCGACTTCGCGAAAGTCACAATGTCAAAAAATTGAGACCATCACGCCTCAGTCTAACCAGGGCTATTCAACCAATAAAGAATGTTTTGTCAACAGGGAATCCAAGGGAGATTCTCACGCTATCGAGTATCACTTTGAAAAAAACACTCCGGTGCCTGAGGGAGCATCTCACTTGTTGGTCTACGCAACCAGCGACTATTGTAAACGGATGCTGGCTGCCAGTGTACGAATCGAGGACAAGGGCCTGCCGTTGATCGTAGCAAAAGATGTGACCATGATTGATGATGACCCCGATATGGGACAATTGGGAGGAAAACTATCTATCACCAGAGCAGAGGATGAAGCCAGGATAAATGCCTACATACTGTATTGGGGGTCTGCTTCTGATATCAAACTGCCTGAATTTTCACCGCTGGCCATTATAAGTAAGGGCATTTCCTGGCCTGACTTTATTGATGATACACTGGTTTATCAGATTCCCGAAGACACCGAAATTCCTGAATCAGCAACCCATATCCTTGCTTTCGTCAGGACAGCGTTGGGGGAAATGAAGCATGGCATCAGTTGGAAAATCGCTGACCTGGGGTGTGTTTGTGACCTGAGATGCAACGATAACTGGTATCAGGAAGAAGAAAAGATAAACTGTCTTTATCGCTTCAAACCAATCGCTGGAATGATTTTTGATGGAACTTTCAGAAAGGACTCAGGTGATGGAGAACAATCAGAGGAGAGGCTTGAAGGAGCAATCTGGCTCACTAAAGGAAGAAGAAGTATCGAGGCCAGGTATTATTTGCTCTATTGGGGGGATGCAGAAAAAGAAAAGCTGGATGGTTATGGGCCAATCGTAGTAGCACAAAATAACTTCCTGGAAAGAAACACACAGAAGATCTTAATTGACTCTCAAAAACCACCACCACCCGAGGCTCGTTACTTCCTGCTCTATACCAGAAGCGCAAGTGATGAGGAGTTTTCCGATGAAATAGTGTTTAAAATTCCTCTAAAAATTTCAAAAAATAAAAAGAAGTGGACGTTGGGATTTAGTCTATTGTCTCATCAGCTGGACGAGAACGAGCTATTTGAAATGGACTTCCTACGGGAAAACATTAGTTTGTTTTGGGGACGTTTTCTAAAAAAGAATATTCTATTGAAAGTTCAGTATAACTATGGAAAAAAGAATTTAGACAGTCTTGGCGAGAACATTGTTGGCATTGAACGTAATCTGCTGTCGGGAAATATACACTGGTTTTTCGCCGATGATTTCACGGAATGGGCTTTTTCCTCAAAGATAAACCAATCCCGATGGTATGGAGGCTTGAAAGACTCAGTTGTTGGGATGGGACTGGGCTTTGGCCGTGTATTCATGAGATACGACGCTCGTGAGTTTTTCCGGGAAAGGACAGAAGATGGAGATTTGTTGGAAATTGAGATTCAAAACTTACGGCAAACCTACAAGTCCATAGACAATCGCGTTTTTTTCAAATTCGATCTTGGCTGGCATAGCCGTCACAGTCCTTATCATTTTGGGATTCAATGCTTTCTCCCTCTAATTTACGACAATAACTTCGACCGTGAGAAAATTCCAGCCTTCAGCGATCATCGAGAAAAAGCGAAAACTGCCTGGAAAGACTTTTTAAGAATGAGACAAGTGTATGTTGGAGCGCATTTTTGATTGCCCTCTTCGCCATCTGATAGAGTCACAGAGAACTAGAACTTGCTTTCTCTGTGTCTCAATCAGTTGGTGCTCAAGGGCGCAAGGCGTTTTTTAATTTTTGCGGGGTGCTTTTCTTTGGGTAATTAACTGGGGTTATAATACCATCAGATTGATGAAGGCCAACAGAGAGACGAGCAAGGGAGCTAACACAATTAGGCGGTGTGATTTATCTATACTTTTCTTCTTTTCTTCAATTTCTTTCAATTTGATTTTTGTGTATTCAGCTTCACCGAGATTCCAAATGTCAATTGCTTGAGTAGTGTTTTCTTTCATAATGACCTCTTGCGTTAAGTATTGTATTTAATGTATTTGTTATAATATATGCTTTTCCTGTACCATTCTTTGTTTTTTGTAAAAAATATTTAACTATGCTGGGTAAAAACAATACTGTTTAAGGATATAATCATAACAAAATCATATACTTATTTTTTTCTTTATCTCATTCAACCACATTTTCTGGGCAACACCGTTGGTACCATGAATGCTAACTGTAAAATTGTTAAAAAAAACGACGCAAGTTATCTCTTATTTTAAAACAAAATTATTTTATAAGAAGTTCTGAGTTGTGGTAAAAGAAGGTCGAACAAATAGTCGGCATTCTGGCCTCTCTTACTCAATCATTGAAATTATTATATTTTTAAAATATCAGAAAAATCAGACTATTATGTGACATTGGTTAACTTAGAAAGGCTATAATGAGACCAGCTTATTGGAATACAGGTATCCTGTTTTTGACATGCTTCCTGTTATTAGCGTGTGCCACACACACTCCCAAACCAACAGGGAATGTGGAGCCAAGTTTACGGGAGGATCGCAATACGAATGTTGTCATAAGTAAACACCCAAAGTTACCAATTGAAACAAGGCTCGATTCCACCTCTCTGCGACTTTTGACCCAACAACGCTATAGCCATGCTCGCCAGAAAGGGCTTGAGGAATTTCCAGTCACCGACACTGAGTTGGAAGATCTGCAATATGACCCCGATAATGATAAGTTTCTGGGGCAGGTGTCACTAACCAAACCTCAAAAGGTATTACACCTGACGCAAAGAGCCATGCTCTATCACCTGGATGGAAATAACAGCAATCAGGCAGGCTTGTCTGACGGGAAATGCGAGCTGGAACAACTGGAGAAATTCAATCACTATTTTGTCTCCAATTGTTATTTAGAAACAGCGAAGTTCTTGGAAGATGACATTGCCAATGGCAATCGACAGAAAGCAGGGAAGATGATCGGTGAAGATCCCGCTTCAAATAGCGATACATCCTCCTACCAGGCAGAAGCCATTGAAAAAACCATGCTGCATATTCTAAGTGTTCTCAATTACGCTAAACTGAAGAAACAGGATAAGGCTCTGGCAGAGTTTGAGGTAATCAGAGACAAGCTCAACACCCATCATCGGAATTACTACCAAGCAGCAGGTTTTGCCATTAATGAAAGGAATTTGAAAAACCTCCAGCTTCAGTTGGATTTCATCTTGGGAGACAAACTCATGACAATGAAAGGCAGGAAGTTCTCTTCAAAAACGGAGTTTTGGGAGAACATGGAGCCCATTGTCAATATCGTTGGAAAAGACAACAGATTGCGGAAGCAGGTCGAAGAATTATTGCTTGATCAGGCATTGCAGCCCAAGTACACAACTCGCCGCCTGCGCGTGACTCCCGAGGTTATCGCGCAACTCAAGCACGATATGTGGCAAAAACCAATCAATCAACTGGGAAAGCAGTTAAAACCGGAGAACCTCAAGCGTATTGTCTGGGATAAACCTGTTGAAGTGCTCAAAACGCAAGCAAAACCAGAAAACATCCAGTCTGTCTGGAATGAAGCCGTTGATAAAATCAATGAGCAAACAAAAAAGTTTGGCTCCTATTCCTATGAAGAATTTTCTGAGGATATGCAACCACTTTTAGATACCTTCAAAGGCGATAAAAATCTGCAGGAAGATCTCAAAAAATTACTGGATGAGCAGCTATGGACAAAAATTGACAACGCCAGTTTGTCTGAGGAAGATTTGGAAAAGTTTAAGCGGGAAAATTGGGATGAGCCTATCGAAAAGATCAAAGCCCAATCAAAAAAAGATCTCGAACAACTGAAGCAGGCAATTTGGGATAAGCCCATTGAAGCACTCAAAGAACAGATAGATCCGGAAAACCTTAAACAGAAGATTATGGATGAACCCGTTAGTATGATCAATCAGCAGACAGAAAAGCTGAAATCTTATACCTATGAGGAGTTTTCTGAGGACATGCAACCCGTCTTGGAGACCCTAAAAGGTAATAAAAATTTGCAGGAAAAAGCAAAAAAAATGCTGGACGAGCAACTATGGCCACAAATCAAAGATGCCACTTTGACACTGGAAGAGTTGGAGAAAATTCAGGATAACATGGATCAAATGCTCAGAAATCAGTTGGAAGGAATCCAAGATACCTACTTCAAGAGTGAAGATGAATACGCAAAAGCTCTGCAAGATATCACCGGAGAAATAGTTGGGGATGAATACTTGGAAGAGATCATCAATTTATCAATGGAAGGCGTCTATAAATACGACGCGTTTGCCCAATATTTGAAAGGGATTATTCATGAATGGCAAGGCGACTATCAACTAGCTCTACTGGCCTATAATCGTTCCTGTGTTGAATATGCTTTCTACGAGCAATATTTTAAGACACCGATTCCTCCTCAATTATTGATTGATCGGGGTCGGTTGATTCAAAAAACAGGTGGTGTTCCGCAATCAAATCCGCAAGAAACCTCAGAATCGGCTCCCACACATCCATGTGAATTAAAGAACTCGCAAAACAAATACCCCGATCCGAACACTCATGGAGAATTGATCACCGTCAGTTTCAATGGTTTATTTCCTCAAAAGGTACCCTCCAGTCCATTGCAAGATTTCGCGCAATTTGCAAAACGCCCCAATCATATTGCCTATACACTTGTTGAAGCCAGCCCTGATTCAGCAAAACAAGTATTCTCTGAAAAAATGTTTCTTGCCGAAAACCTGAGTGAAATTGCCATCACCAATCTGGATAATCGTAATGATCTCAATCAGTCTGGAACTGAAACCGATATTGTGGTCAAGGGACAGGAAAACCAATTGAATTTAGATTCCTGGAGTTCGTTGCCAGATCAAATTCACATGTCGCGTCAATTTCTAGCCAAAGGAGATTACACGATAACGGTTTACTACTATTCAGAGCACGACATGATTCTGGGACTGAGAGTGTTCACAGATGTTTCCATTGTCCCTGGAGAAAAAGTATTTTTATACAGCCATTTTGCCCATCGGCCTGATTCGGCGAAATCTCATTGACCATGATCCATCCATTGCTCTGGTCAGAAATCAGGAAGGTCATTCAGGAGAGATTGAGTTGAGTATGCCATCAACTTTCTTTTTTAGGAGAGTTCTCCCAACCATCTATGTGACGAGGACCTGTGGGCCACAGGTCAATCACTTCATCCTGGTCATTGAGAGTGTATCTGAACATTAATTGAAATCGATCCCAGATTTCCCTGGGAGTTCCTTCTGGAGTAGATGGAAGACCGGCTCCCTCTAAATCAGTAATGTCCCAAATGCGGATTGAACCATTTTGAGAAACTGTCGCCACCCATTTTCCATTTGCCGCATAGGCTACATCTCTGAGATTGCTAGTATGACCTGTTACTTCATAAAGAACTTCTCCAGATGTAGCATCCCATAAGCGAGCAGTGACGTTTCTTCCCGTGATATCTCCACCAGCAAAGACATACTGTCCGTCTGGTGAGAAGGCAATTCCATAAAGATCAGAAACATACGGAAGATGTAAGATCTGTATGTTCTTTTCTACATCCCAAATCAAAACTCCGTATCCACGCCAGGTAGCCATCGCAATTTTCTTTCCGTCTGGTGAAAAATCAATACCTGATACTAATCGTGGTTTATCGAAGTTGAAATCGTATACCTTTTTACGGGAAATGACGTTAAACAAGATGGCACCATTGAAATATCCAACCGCCAACTGTTTGCCTTCGGGAGAAAACCGGATAGCCCTTCCATCTCCTCCTGGTAATTGGGGTTTATATAGAATATCTGTCGTTATCATATCCCAGACTATGGCTGATTTACTTTGAGCAGTGGCCGCAAGATATCGATCATTTTTTGAAAAATCAATGTCCTGAATAAAGCTATCGAACCCTTTGAATTCAATAGTTTTTTTCCTCGGCCCCAGTTCCCAAAGCTTTACCCTTCCATCATTGTCCCCACTGGCAAAATAGTTCCCATTTTCGGAAAAACGTACAGAAACCGCCCTCTTTTCTATTTCCATTTTTTGTATATTTTTCCCAGTATCTGTTTCATAAACTCCATTTGCGGTTGAAACAGCGATAAGCTTACTATCGGGCGAAAAATCAATTCTAGACCAACCGGAGAAATTTCCACGAATTGTTCGGTATAGCCGAGCGTATCCCCGTTCTTGATAAGTTTCCAGCAACTTTGGATGCAATTGCCCATTGCGTTTCACAGCGGCTGCAGCCCCCAGCAATAATGCCCGGTCGGAGTCACCATCTTTCAGACGTTGCAGTGCTCGCGTATCGAGAGAATTTGCCCGACGTTGCCAAAAGTCCTGATAGACAGTCAGGGCTTGTTCTTGCCAGCCTTTCAATACTCTATCAATCTCTGGATCAACAGTTTGCCCGGTCAAAATAGAGAAGAAGCGACGAGCATCGTTCTCATTGGATGTTCTGCCCAGCTCGGCCAGCCGGGTTTCCGCAACCACTTTTTCCTTACGTTGCCAGAAACGATCCATGCCAGCATTGGCTGCCGCCTGATAACCCTGGAGCCTCTGGCCAAATTCCGGATCGATTTCCAGACCCGCCAATAGCTTGAATATCTCCTTGGCACGTATCACATCCAGTGTTTCTGCCAGTTCTTGTTCAAGTTGGGTGGCAAATTGACGTGGAGGTTGTAGAATCAGTCGGTCATAAGCATACCAACCTGATAGCATCAGTAACAAGATCATCGTTACCATTGCCAAATGTTGCAGGTTACGCACAGTTTGAACCGGTTTAGAATCTTTCACCCACTCCAAATCAAAGGTTTGCTGATAGATACGATTGCGTACGATGAGACGGTTTGCCTTACGTTTTACCAGTCCGGACAATTTCAGATTAATATGAAGCGGTGAAGGAGCGTCGGTAATTGCTTTTCCCTTAAGTAATTGTTCATACAGCTTGAAAAGGGCAGGATCAGATGGAGCTCTCTGTGTAAAGAAACGGGTAATTGCTTGAAAATGAACATCCTTGTTGACTGTTTCC
Source organism: SAR324 cluster bacterium (assembly GCA_028282505.1). Lineage (GTDB taxonomy): Bacteria > SAR324 > SAR324 > SAR324 > NAC60-12. Next base: position 15,869 of record JANQHV010000050.1, read on the forward strand.
AAATTAGAAAACGTTTGCTGGCAAAACTCATCGACTTCTTGGGGAGTTTGAACGTTTTGTTCACGAAGCTCCTTAACTAATTTTAAAGTGAGATAGGGATGACCGTCTGTCCAATCCAATATTGATAACAAGATAGCCTGGCCAATTTGAGGATCATTTGAAAGAGCAAGGGCCAATCCAGACAAGTCATCCCCCCGCTCACGATCGAAATCACGAAGCTCAATGGCTTCTCCTATGTTGTAGGGTGTGGTGCGAGGATCCTTGACCAGTTCATTGGGTGCTGCGACACCGATCATACAAAATACAACTTTGTGGTAAAGGAGTTCATCACTGCGGGCATTGTACATGGCTCGCACGGCCGTGAAAAAATCGTCGGTAAAGTCAAGTTTCAAGGTACTATCAATCTCATCACAAAAGATAACCACTGGAGATGAATCGACCTGAAACACTTCTTCACGGAAAAATCGAAGCAAGCATTCATTGAGGGGTTCTTCTCTTTGAACATCCGACCACTCTCTAACATCAAGATCCAGTTTCAACGCCCGTGCCACTGTTCGCAGAAAAGCAATATACCAACTCCTGGCATCATCAGTTCCACCCAATTGGGTAAAATCGACGATTGCCGCTCGAAATTCATTCTCAATCAAACGGTTTTTGGTATTGATCACCAAACTGGATTTGCCAACTTGACGGGACGAAAGAATGTTACAGTATTCACCACTTGATAAATAGTCAAAGACCCGCTCTTCCACATCCTGGCGTATCACATACAAATCCGTTGATGGGTCCAGTGTTCCTCCGACTTTAATTTTTGGTGGACGAGCCGTGATCATGACAAACCCTTTTTGAAAAAACGTGCATACAAAAGGTTAGCCGGATTGATCCGTTTTCCAGCACGTACTACGAGACCAGCACCATTGAGCCGATAGAAATTGTCCAGGGAAGGAACAGTCCCTAAACGGATCACCTGATCAAACGCTTTTGACAAATCACGATCTTGGTGAAGTTTCATGAGCAAGGCCCTCAAATGGTCTCCGAAAGGGCCATGTTCATGAATTGAGGAATCAGGATGAATCAGCTTTTCGAAAGAATAACCGTCTGGTCGGATTTGATGATAATACGCCAAGCGAGTCAAATAAGGGTGACCTTGCAGTAGCTTCCATAATTCAAAGACTTGTGTTTGGGATAGCAGGTTATTGAAAATTTGGTTGAGTTCCAGACACTCTTCAAACCTAAACGGTTCGAGCATCATGGTATGTCCCACATTGAAAGGGGATCGATCTACTGCATCGATCAACAAATAAGGTTCAGTAGAAATCGATAAGGCCAAGTCAAAATCCCCCCAGATATCAGGTTCTGCAGCACGATTATTGTGCCAATGACGCAACAGCGTGAAAAAATCGCTGTGATAGCTGCGCCCAAGTACCCGATCCACTTCATCAAAAGCAAAAACCAATGGCTTACTTAACTGAGAAAATACATGGTCTTCCAGATACCAGGTTAAATCCGATGAGGTTTTTATGTCTGGTGCTGGATTTTGCCGAATTCTTAATTTATGCAAGACGATCTTGGCAATATTGGTGAGCAGATCAGAAATTGTCGCCAAATCTTCCTCAGAAAACACCGATAAATCGATAAAAACCGTTTGCTTGGTCGGTTGACAAGCCACCAAGTAACGTAAGAGCAAACTACTTTTCCCAACCTGGCGTGGACCTTTGATGACTAGAGTTTCTCCGTTATGCCGGGCAATCTCTTCGACAGTTGTATCTACAGACCGATGAATGTAGCAGGGATCATCCATGCGAAGGGTGCCACCCGGCGCATAAGCCAGGCGTGGATCAATGGAAGGTAAGGGAGGATGATCAACGTCTGGCGAAACCGGATCATGTCCAAGATTGAGCCAATCTGAAACTGAAACTCGCTCAATATCATGTGCTTTCAATGGTTTTTTAATGGCTTTGATGATCTTTTGCAGGACTTCTTCTGAGTCATTGGGAAAATCCCACTGGAGGTACTGGAGACGACCCAGATACGATTCGAGTTCATATTCCAGCGGACCTGCATACTTGACACGGACTGGGATGATTCGAATTGGTTTTCCTTGCTTTTGATATTGATGGGCAATACGTATTTCAGCCTGAACCATTTCGCTGCTCACGGAGCTTGCAGAAAGCAGAACCACAAAACAACCACAGTTTGCCAAATAATGGTCAATTTCCCTGACCCAGTCGTCACCAGCCTCTATTTGTGTATCAATAAAGACCTGATAACCCTTTTGCCTTAAACCCTGATTAAGAAATTCAGCAAGAGTTTTCTCGTCATTATTGGCATGTGAATAGGAAATGAAGAAATTCATATCGGATTCTCCTAAATCGGTAAAATGATTGATTCTCTAACAAAGTGTCTACTCTTCAACTGCCTCTGTTTCAGGAGATCGTAGAATGTACTCTTTTGTGAATTTCTATAATTTCATAACAAAATAGTAAAGTCTCTTTATGACTTTTCGAGACTTATTGTCGCTCTAACTGACATAGCCGACTATGCGTCCTTTGCGATGCCGTATCGATAGACCGCTTGAGGCTCTAAAAGTCCAGCATAATCCTAATATGTTCATTCTTGGCAATCACTCAAGTTAAGAGCGTTTGTCAAAATATAAGCAACACAGGAAGTGAGTTTTTTGGCGTAAGGAATGTGGAGGAATTCATTGGGACCATGAGCATTGCTTTTGGGACCCAACACACCAGTAATGACAAATTGTGCATCGGGAAACTTTTCTCCGAGCATGCAAATGAAAGGAATACTGCCTCCCAACCCCAGATACATGGCTTCTTTCCCAAAAAAGGTAGTAGAAGCTTCTTGAAGCACCCGGTCCAGGGCAGGAGTGACGTCTTTGGCATTCCATCCTTTGGCAGCCCCGTCAATGGTTAGGGTCACTTTGGCTCCATAAGGAATATCTTCAGTGAATGCTTTTTGAACGGCAGCTTTTGCTGATGAGATGGATAGAGTGGGTGGCAGGCGCAGCGACCAACGGAATGTCGTATAAGGGAGCAAAACGTTTCCTCCCATGTGCAACGGAGGAATACCCTCCTGACCAATGATGCACAAGGTCGATCTCCAGGTGCTGTTTACCAGTAATTCTGCTGGAATATTGCTGACAGGCATCATCCCTTCTGGAAGTGAAAAATCCTGAAACACAGCATCCCCCAGGGCATCGGCAACTTTGTATATCTGCAACAACCGTTGTGGTGGAATATCGACATACAAATCATCGAGAATGATTTCTCCTGTATGTTCATCTTCAATGCGAGAAAACAATTGGCGCATGATGCGAAATGAAGAAGGAATGATGCCACTTGCCAGGCCAGAATGAGCCCCTTCCTGTAAGACTTCAACCTTCAATGTCCCGGCCATCATGCCTCTCAAGGACGAAGTGGACCACAACTGTTCATAGTTGCAGGCACCCGAATCCAGACAGACCACCAAGTCGGGCTTCCCAATAATATCCTCAAATTCCTGAATGTAAGGAGGCAAATCGGGGGACCCACTTTCTTCAGAAAACTCAATCAACAACACGATCCGTCCGTGAGGCAATCCTTGCTCCTGGATGGCTCTGATGGCACAAATGGACGCAAATACGGCGTATCCGTCAACAGCACCACCACGGCCATAGAGTTTTCCTTCTTCCATGACCGCTTTCCAAGGCCCCAAACCATCTCGCCAGCCTTCCATTTCAGGCTGTTTGTCCAAATGACCATATAGTAAAACGTTCTGATTTTGATTGCCTGGAATTTCCAATACCAGTAATGGAGTACGTCCCTGGATTCTTCCAATATGCAACGTACTGTTTGGTATTTCATGTGCTTTGAGCCAAGACACCACCAGTTGCAGGGCCTTTTCCATATGCCCGTTTTCCTCCCAGGCGGCGTCAAATACAGGGGATTTGTTGGGGATTGTTATATATTCCTGCAATGGAGAAATGATATGTTTTTCCCAGAAGTTTTCTACGAAGTTGGTCAGTTGATTTGTATTCATAGGTAGTGTGTTTTTTTCAGAACCATATTGCCAGAGTTCCTGGAATAGTTCACTCGATCAAATGTCTTTTCTCAGATTCCGACGAATCCAATGTCTCCAAAGTGTCTTTACATTAAAGAGTCTGGGACTTTATTTTTTTCAGTAAAAAATTGTACTCCAGCCTCCATTTGTTTGGCAAAATCTTTTCTTACTTTTTGTAGATCAAAATCTTTCAATTTATGACCTGCCTGAAATTGTTTGATGAAAATCTTGCCAATCGCATAGGTAACGAGGGCAGCCAGGACGGGCCGGATGACCAGGATGCCAACCACATTCACCCCTGGTACAATCACCGTGAGGTATCTCACCAGTGCACTGGAAATCCAGCCAGAGTGAGCCCCTCCCAGGATGGAGGCAATGATGGCTTTGACCTGGTACTTGTCAATAGGGATGTTGTAGAGTTGCCCCAGGTCGTAAATCATTTTTCCCTGCAAAGCACCAATGGAGATCTGATCCAATAACGGCAAGGGGATCAGCCCGACTCCGCCGGATAAGACTATGTACTTATTGACTATTTTTTCAGCATTTTTCCGCTGTTGTGGATCTATTTCAGGGACAGGTACGACTGCATTTGTATTTTCTAAGGTTTCTGTCATTTTTATTTTCTCCATTTTATTTTTTGGCCAGTAATGGGACGCTGATTAACGCAGATTCAAGGGGTTTTTTAGCCGGATTCATTTAGGAAGAAAGTTAAGGGAAGATGAACCCGTTCACTCCAGGCTTTTTCCGAATGCTCTGCCCCAACAAATTTTCTGGTAATAAAATCCTTTCCCTCCATGTACCCTGCGTTTCTCATGATCTCATCCACTCTATGTTGATAAGGTTCATAACTGGCATCAAGAGTTTCTGTTCCATAATCAAAATAGAATCGATGAGCATGGGGTTCTGGCAAATGGTCTTTCAGGTAATCAAGCACAATGCCATCTCCTGCCGGCCAGTGAGTAGAAAGACAACCGGCACCACCAAACACAGCTGGATATTCACAAAGAGCATAAGCAGAGATGAGTCCACCCATACTCGAACCCATGATGAACGTATTATCCCGGTCCGCTAACGTTGCATAAGTCGTATCGATACAGTGTTTGAGCTCATCCACAATGAATCGTAGATAGCGATCTGAAACAATTTGATCGTAAGAAAGGACAGGAGCGTCATCAACATTCAATGCCATTGCTGGATGAGTTACAGCTTTCTGTGGCATATACTCCGCAAATCGATTTTCTGTGTTCCATATGCCAACCACAATGGCCTTGCGAATAGTCCCCTGGCGAATCAATCGCGTCATTGTTTGATCAATTCCCCAGGCCACCCCGATGAATGACAAATTGGGATCAAATAAATTCTGTCCATCATGCATGTAAATAACAGGAAATCGCTCCGATTTATTTTGCTCATAACCAGGAGGCACCCAAACATCCACATTACGAGGCTCAATGAATTTCGAATCGAAATTTTTGTAGTTCTTCACATTAACGCTCAAAAGACTTTCTAAACAGTTCTGAAATGGCATCACGGGCTTCATCTGTTAAATAACGGGTCCCGGTTCCACAAAAAGTTGTCTCTTTGATCATGGGATCATCATCGATCCATTGCCCTTTCTCCCATTTGCACCAGTTCTGTTTTTCCTTATCAAAAACATGAACCTCCCTATTCAAGAACTTACCGAGTTCGACCCCCCAACCTGTTCCACCTTTAACGGTATCGTCTTCCAGAATCACACCGACGGCAAATACTTGAATACCTTTGTGGAGCATATGATAGATAGACTGCATCACCCTTTGAATTTTTTCAGAATGGTGATACCGGCGATTCATGTGCTGAGTGACAATTTCCATACTGACATTTCCCTGTCGTAATTGATCATCTGTCAGCATCACAACATTTTTTGAACGTTTGATATCGTGTCCTTCATAGGAAAACGTGACTTCATTCACTCCCCATTTTTCAGCACATTCTCCAAAAAAAGTTTCTGCTCCAGCGTGTCCGCCTGAATATAGTGTACAGTTCTGTGGTTTTAACATAATTTTATTACTCCTTAATTGAAATTGTAGTTTATTCAGTATATTTTGCCGTAGAGGCAATAGGGTCGGTTAAAGTCACTCCCCATTTTTTCAGTTGCGATTGGCTGAAAAGGAATCTCCCTTTTTCTGGAATTTGGGGATTGATGTCACCGGGACTTTTACCCGATAATATTTCCAGGGCGATTCGACCAGCCGTTATTCCATGTTCTTTGCCAAACAAAACATACCCCCCAATGGTTTTGTTGGCACCTACTGAAAAATCCCAGAAACCAAATGGAGGGAGTGGTGTATTTTGGGATGTCCATTCTAACACTTTTTCTGCATCGACATGACTGCCCGTATGATCTTTGATTGTGTGGTATAATCCGGCAATAATGATATCATAACCTTCTTTTTTTGAATTCAAAACAGCTTCCTGCCAGTTGATATAACTATCGATCAGCTTGATATCTGCTTGGATACCACTAAAAAATACCGATTCCTGCGCATTGAATATTTCAGAGCTGATCACTTGTGAAGTTGTACCGGAATCGAACAAAATCAGTACTTTTTTGAGTTTTAAAAAAGTGTTAATGAACAAAATAGAACGTTGAGGTAAAGGTCTTTCAAGAACACCGGTAATATTCTTATGTCCGACCATTCCATAGTTTCTTGGGTTATTGTTGATTCCCAAATAAACGACAGGCGTATCCGTCTGGATAAATTTGGGCCCAACATGTTTCAGAGCATTGTCATCACCCAGAATGACAAGGGAAGGGTTGACTTTCTGATAGGTTTCCCAGGCTAACTCAGCCTTGCTTTGAAACGCTGATTGGGGTAACCGCTTGGTATCCATTTCAAAATATATAATATTGTATTGATCTCCCAAGGTTTCGTGCAACCCTTCTTTATAGCTCATATCCCATAAATACTCAGCATGATAACTCTCAATGACTAAAATATTTTCTTTTTTTGCAACACCACACAAGAGAAAAAGCACGAAAAGTGCTATTATTGGAATGATAAATCGTTTCATAAAGTCCCCCTCTTTATGCAATCGATTGATCTCTAACAGAGATTGGCTTAACCGCTTTTATCTGGAGAAATCACTGTTAATAAAGCAGGTGCCAGCAAGACATCTGCCAAGAAAGCCAACAGCAAAGCAATCCCTGTCAACAGCCCAAAATTGAAGAGGTTGTTCATTCCTGCCAGCATAAAAATCCAAAACCCAAGCGTCAGGACAATGGTTGTCACTAGCATCGCTCTGCCTGCTGTAGTGAGCGTGTGCTCAATGGCTAATTTGGAACTACCTGTTTCTGAATAGTATTTTCGGTAATTATGAAAAAAATGAATGGTGTCATCCACAGCAATCCCAATCGCAATGGAACCAATCAACAAAGTGAACATGTCCAATGGCATGCCTACGAATCCCATCATGCCCAGTGTCACAATGATTGGAGTCAAGTTGGGAATCATACTGATCAAACCAATCTTCAAATTCCCAATCAAGAGAATCATCATTAACGTAATCACAACACCCGCAATCAAATAACTGGTAATGGTGGTACTGATCATGATATCGATTGTTTTTGCAAACAAAGTGATCATACCAGTCACCATCACGTCTGCTTTTCCCGCAAAGAGTTCTTTGGCCTTATTTTCAATTTGATCCAGAATGGATCTATATTCTATTGCATCCGTCCAGGGTGCCTTGGCAGTGAAACGAGCAACAGAAAACTGGCTGTCCACGCTGTCTTCCAGATCATCGGAGCCACTATTTTCAAAAAGCAAAAATTCCTGAGCAATCAACTCCTTATTCTGAGGAATTTTATAAAACTCCGGAGAATTGCCATTCAAAGCCTGGTGGATTTCTTTGAGCATGGTGGACAAGGTCAATGCCTTGCCAATAAACAATTTTCCATCTTTTTCCAGCTGTCCCGTGTAGCGTTCGAGCTCATCCAAGGCATTCATCATATCTGGCGAATATAATCCATTTTCTTTTTTTGTATCAATCATCAATTCAATAGAGACCGATCCTTTCAAGTTTTTATCCATACTGTTGGTTTGTTGCCGAATAGCAGTATCTTCGGGGAACCAGGTCAATACGTTGTGTGCCACATTCAGGCGGCTGATACCAATAAACGCAACAATCAACAAGAGCATACCTGCTCCCACCACTAGCTTTGCATGATCTGCGGCAAAACCTCCCAAAGTCAATAAAATCCGGTCAGACACCGTTTTTCTACCTTTGGCATCATGGTGTTTTTGAGATTTTGCAGGAATGATCGCTAACAACGATGGAATCAACGTCAACGTCATGAATAAAGCAATCAAAATACCAAATGCCGAAAATTTTCCTAAATCTCCAATTGGTGCGACCTTCGCAGTACTAAAAGATAACAACCCAGCAGCAGTTGTGATGCTGGTCATAAAGATGGGTAATCCTGAATGCTCTAAAGCGCCTTTGATCGCTTCGTTTTTATTTCCTTTTTCCTGATAGCCTTTATAAAAAATTGCCATCATGTGCACTGCGGCTCCAATGCCAACAGCGAGTAGGAAAGAAGGGAGAACCTGAGTCGGCAATTTGATTTTGACACCCGTTAAGCTCATCATGCCCAAAGTGAAGATGAGGCTTAAAATCACGGTAAGCAGTGGCAAAATAACACCTGGAATGCGACGAAATGTCAAAAATAGAAAAATAACAATCCCCAGCACTGCCAAGACTGTGAATTTACGCATGTCCTGCTGCATGGCTCGCTTGAGGAAATCAGTCACCACTGGTGTGCCGGTGAAACTGATTTGAAAATCAGGAGCATGGTATTTTTCTTTGATTAGATTGATTTGATGAATGATCTCACTATTTTCGGCATCTGTCAAAGGTTGCAACTCTCTTTCTGATTGCCCGGCAAAATTGGATTCTTCAAAATCTTCAGATTGAATGGGGTTGCCATCGGCATCCAAGGAGGAATAAGCATCTGTTTCAATGAGTACCACAGTATATTGACCATCCTCAGAAATAATCAGATTTTTATACAAAGGATGTTGCAAGGCATATTCTCTTTTTTCTTCCAGCTCTTGCTGAGTTTCTGGTATTTCTTCCAGAAAATCATCCACATTCAATGTGTCTGCCTCTCCTGTTGTCTGCCGTATATTGATTAAACTGGAGACATCATTAATATTGGAAACAGTGTCTTCAATTTCTTCATGCAATGCTGTCAGCTTTTCCAAAAACTCTTTATTGAAAATACTGTTTGAATGGATCATCAACACAATCATCTCATCTCTACCAAACTGTTCGCGAAATTTATTATAATTGATGAGAGCAGGATCTTCTTCTTTAAAAAAACCTTCGTTGGATGTATCCATTTGTATTTTGGGAAACTGAGCGAGCATAAAGGCAGTCATCCCTATAATTCCTAAAACAAATAACCATTTGTAGCGAATGACCAATTCACCCCAGTTATAAAATCCACGATCAATTCTTTTTCTGACGTTTTCCATAGTTTGATTTAGCTCTGAGATAACATGAAGAAACGATATCTTCCACAATTTGATTTGGCTACGAAATCACACAAAGAAACACTAATTTATGTTATCCCTTTACCAGACCGCCTGACGGCCTTCCATTCCCCAGAGAGAGGAACGCTGTTTCCACAATAGTTTCTCTCATCTGCTTTTAGTGTTCTTTGTGCTCTTCGTGGCTAATTTTAACCACTCTTACAGGTAGATAAATTTACTATGTATCCTGTGTACCCCAGTCTATATTCGATTATGAAGATAATCCAGTCTCTTTTCTTTTTCGAATTTTTCAATGGCGTACCGTAGCATGGTACGGGGCATGTGTTGATAATGTTTTTGTAAAAAATCTTCTTCAACTTTCAGCTCACGCTTCCCCAATTCCCGGAGCATCCAACCAACCGCTTTATGAATCAAATCTTCTGGATCTGCCAAAAGCAGTTCGGCAATCTGTAAAATATCTTGATAGTCATTTCGTTTGATAAAGTAAAAAGTTGCAATGACAGCAATACGTCGTTCCCACAAACTCTTTGATTTAGCCAGTCGATAAAGGAGGCTTCGATCACGAGTCACTAAATAAGCACCCACCAGGTGTTCTGCAGAACTGTCTACCAAATCCCAGTTATTGACATATGTCGTATGCTCTAGATATGCTTGATGAAGAAGTTTCTGTTTGCTGGCATCGCCCCTGGAAAATTGACGTACTAACAGCAATAGAGCAAACAGGCGTTCTTCATGATAGGGAGACTTTAACAATTCGAGGACTTGTTCCAGAGGCATTTCTTGATACTGAGGCACCAACTTCCTCAGTACTGGCACTCGAATGCCAAGAAATTGATCTCCTTCTCCATATTGGCCCGGTCCGGTTTTGAAAAAACGCTGAGAATGTTCAGCAATGGATTCATTGGCTAATTGCGCCAGGTGCTCTTTGATTTGTCTAACAATAGGATGCATGATGAAAATTATTTATTCATGTTCAAAAAGTAAATCTTTTAGATAATGTTGGGTCAACTCTTCACTGATCCCCTCACTTGGCCTCCGGGCGGCGTTCCGTTCCCCAGAGGAGGGACGCTGTTTCTAGATGTGAAAATAACAAAAAGAAACCAATAGTATGATCATGCCCGAAATTCTTAATTTTTAATTCTGAATTCTTAGAGCCCATTAGAGAATTCATAAATCTTGTTTTTTTATGTCATCCTGACGGTACGCCGAAGCGGTGAAGCGAAGGATCTCTAAACGACTGATATATGATAGATTCTTCGCTACGCCGCTTCGGCGTACCGTCAAAATGGCAAATCGTAAAAAAACGAATTCTCTAACAGGTTCTTAATTTCGCGGCAGTGCTAAGGTATAATTAACGGGTTTTTACTAAAATTGCCGTTCTTTTATGAGTTTTTTCTAGCAATCATGATTCCCACGTGATGAGAAACACATGGCAAGTCTTAATAGACTAGACTTTGTCAGGAAAAATAAGTTAAAGAGAGAATCTGGATGGTATTACCTTACCAGGTCTTGATATATCGTTTGGAGGTTAAAGAAACTTCAATGGAAAGTAAATGATGCAAAAAAATCACTTGGAATTTTGGTATGAGTTTGCGAGTACGTACTCGTATTTATCGGTGATGCGTATTGAAGAACTTGCAGAAAGAAATCAAATCAAAATTATATGGAAACCGTTCCTGCTAGGGCCGATTTTTAAAGAACAAGGTTGGGACGATTCTCCATTCAACATTTATCCAGCCAAAGGACACTATATGTGGAAAGACATGGGAAGACGAACCCAACAGATCGGTTTATCTTTCAAAAAACCAACAGTTTTTCCACGAAATGGTTTATTGGCAACCAGAATCGCTTTTTGTGGTAGCAAAGAAAGTTGGTGCCCCACTTTCACCAAACGAGTTTTTGAAGCAAATTTTGTTCACGATCAAGACATCGGAAACATTGAAACACTCAAAGCTATTTTGGAATCACTGAAATTAGATGCAGAAAGCATTATTGACCTGTCACAAAACCAGGAAAATAGGGCTTTACTGAGAGAGCAAACAACAACTGTGCAACAACTGGGAATATTTGGAGCACCTTCTTTCATTGTGAAGAATGAATTGTTCTGGGGAGATGATCGTTTGGAAAATGCCATTGATTTTCTATAAAAATACATCATGAATCAGTCCTATAACTGGAAGGAGATAACGAAATGAGACTACCATTGGAATGTCATGTAGATTATCATGAGAGGTTTGTCTCTCCCACGGAGAGTAATGCAATTTTCGATTGGATTTGTGCCAATTGTCCTGGGTTATCTGAAGGAGACACGATCCCTATGGCGAATGGAACAGTGCACAGGACAGACATTGGAAAATGGATGTTTGTTGATCAGGAACTGACCGATTATGCCCTTTTCATCAAACCACACGGAAGAAGGATGGAGTGGCCTCCACTCATCTTAGAACTCAGAGATAAAATAGAACGCTTCATTGGTATGGAATTCCATGTCTGTGTTTGTTTGTATTACTGCAGTGGTGAGATTGATATGGGTTTTCATTCGGACCCACCGTCTTTCGGCCCAACTTCTTTAATCCCTTCCATCAGCCTGGGAGAGAAACGTACATTTCTACTCAGAAACAAATCAGACCATTCCGATCAATATGAAATCGAACTGCCAAATGGGAGCCTGTTGATCATGGGAGCTGGTTGTCAAGAGAAATATGAACATGCCGTTCCTGTCCATGAGAGCCCTAATCCTCGCATCAATCTGACGTTTCGACCATTCAAATGGCCTCGCGGCTATCAACGCAACAGTAGAATTGAGACCGCTGGTCTATGAAAAATCATTATGTATCCTGATGGAGTGAGATATGAATGCACACGAAAAAATTAATTATGTGGAATTTCCAGCGAAAGACCTGGAGGCCACAAAGGCGTTTTTCAACACCGTCTTTAACTGGTCCTTTGTCGATTATGGACCTGAATACACAGCTTTCTCAAATGAAGGAATTGACGGTGGTTTTTTCAAATCCAGCTTAACGGTCTCTACTCAAAACGGAAGTGCACTTATTGTTTTTTATAGTGAGACACTTGAACAAACCCAAACCAAGATAGAAGCTGCGGGAGGAACAATCATCAAACCCATTTTTTCATTCCCAGGAGGACGCCGTTTTCATTTTGCTGATCCCAATGGCAATGAATATGCGGTTTGGTCTGATGTCAATTCCTAGCCAGTCAATGAAATTTCTCATCAATCCTCCTAAGTCCCCTGATTTTAGTGGATCTCTACATAATATGTAAAAAACGGTACAAGTCTTCGTTAGGGTGTGATATATAGTCACATAGTTTAGTGTGTTATTCATGAAATATTCGGTATGTTTCTACTAATCACTTGGCTGGCCTAGTTTTCAAATCAATTATTTGTTAATTGAGCAACATTTTTAAAAATCAATAATTTTAAAGGAAATGTATTATGAGAGTAACGATGAGATTCATTTTGGTGTTATTCATTTGTTTCTTTTTTTCAACAAACAGTTTCAGTGATCAAACTGTTCGTTTAACAACTGGTGAGTGGGCACCTTTTATATCTGAAAAATTTAAACATGATGGATATTATACTCATATTGTGACAGAGGCGTTCAAGTTAGCAGGAGTGAAGACGGAGTATAAATTTTATCCCTGGAAAAGAACGACACTATATGCTGAAAAAGCAGACAAGTGGGATGGGGGGTTTGCATACTCAATCACTGACGCAAGGAAGAAAATATTTCACTACACGAACCCTGTAGCGGAAAGTTGCGTGGTCATATTCCATTTGAAAGACTATAATTTTGATTGGCAAGATGAGAGTGATTTTGCAGGACATAAGTTTGGAGCAACAGGGGGCTATAGGGTACTAAAAAAATTGGAAGAAATAAGGAAAGCAGGAACAGAATTCAAAATTCAAACAACCAATACAGATCTTCAAAATTTCCACAAGCTGGTGAGAAAAAGGATCAATGTTTTTCCTTGTAACCGAGAAGTAGGTTTAGGCATTATCCAGAAAGAATTTCCCCCAGAAGTAGCAAAATCCATCACATACCATGAAAAGCCATTTGATTGCAGTAGTTTCCATGTTGTGCTTTCCAAAAATTCTGAAAAAAGTACTCATTGGGTTGAGCTATTTAATAAAGGTCTGAAACACCTTCATGAAAGTGGCAAATACGAGCAGTTAAATGAAGCTTTTATCAGGGGGGATTACGAACTTCAGGAGTAATTTTGTGAGATACAAATTGCTGAAGGAATAGAGGTGATTCCACCCACGCAAGTTATTTAGATACTGACCGATTAGAAACCATTTTATACTGTGCAACAGAATACAGGGGGCTATTCAATCCACACAGTAAACTGTGCTTGGGTGGCACGTCCAAAATCATCAACCAATACCAGCTCATGGGAACCTGGAGTCGGAGACCAAAGATAAATTTCTCCTGGTTGGGTAGAAACAATTTTTTGACCATTCAAATACCAGTCCAGGCGGTTGACTTCATTATTGACAGATGCCGAAAAAGCAATCTGATCAAAACGGGCAAAAGGAGCAGCAGCCTTTCCTGACAACTGTACAACATAATTTTCCCCATGAACTGGTCTTTGTAAGATGGGCGGCGATTGTTCCAGAGTTTCTGAAGGCACACACCCTTCAGCATAGGGAGGAAAAATAACGGCCGACTGGCTTTTGGCCAGCCAGCCTCCTGTTGCTTGAGGCCATAATACTGCTGGGGTTCTTCGGATCTGATTCTGAGGAATATCACGTTCCCAAACACACTTTGGACTGAGTCGCTTGCCGGTCAAACGATCTGTGATCAACTCCAGATGCATCTGGCAAAAATTTGGTTCAGTCACACCAGCAATCCACCAGGTTGAGATTTCACCTGGACAAAAGGCATTGGCCAAATTTCCAGACAGGCTGCAAACCGATTGCTGCACCACATCAGGAGGAGCGGGTGGCCAAGAGACCGATTGATGTCTAGAAAGAGAGCGAAAGATTTCAAAGAATAGAGGAGCAGAAACCTGCAAACCCGTCATGCCTTCCACTGGACTTCCATTGAAATTGCCAACCCACACACCAACCGTGTATTGAGGATTGTATCCTATTGTCCAGGCATCCCGCTGTCGGCTGGAAGTCCCTGTTTTCCAGGCAACGTGTGGGACTCCCCGAAAATAAGGTGAAGCCAATCCATATTGAGGATGAGACACTTCTTTCAAAATCTGAGAAATGATGAAAGATGCTTCTGGCGTAAACCAGTTTTTTTCTTCCACGATTGCCGATAATTCTGCATTTTTTTGTTCAGAAAGCACTAGCTTGACAGGACGCAGCTTTCCTCCACGGGCCAATGCTGAATACAGAACGGACAGTTCATCCAGACGCAATTCACCACCTCCCAAAACCAGGCTTTGTCCATAATGATCACGGCTGTGGGGTAAGGTGGACACTCCAGCCTGCCAAAGCGTACTCAACAAATCATTTTTTTTGCCCAATACAGTATTCAGCGCGACTGCTGGTAAGTTGAGAGACTGGCGCAAGGCATTATCAAAATGGGTAATTCCTAATTCTTCGGGTTTGAAATTTTGAGGACGGTAGCCCGGATACACCACAGGTACATTCGCCAGCAGAGTATGACTGTTGTATTGTCCCGATTCCAGAGCACGGGCATAAATAAACGGTTTGAGGGTGGAACCTGGAGACCGCAAAGCACGCACTCCATCGACTTCACCAGCATGCTGTTTGTCGGTAAAATCAGGAGACCCAACATAAGCCAGCACTTCAGAGGTTTGATTATCGATGACGATTGCAGCCGCATTATGAATGCTTTGGCTACGGAGCCCCTGGAGATACCCTGACACGGTTGCTTCTACGCTAATTTGTAGATCCAAATCCAGCGTTGTAAGGATGTGGTTCCAGTCATGAGAAAGTTCAGAATGTCCTTGTAAAACCAAACTGGACTGTTTTCCAGAGCCTGTATGCAGACGGTCGATCAAATGTTTGGCATGACGTGGAAGCTCAACTAATTTGCCTGGCACTTTGCTACATTCAATGAACCATAAATCTTCTTGAGAAAGTTCATCTGCTGCTGAAAGTCGTTCTACCAGGTGTTGGCAATGTTTTTGAACAATAAGAGGAAAGCGGTCTGGGCGGTAAATATTGGGAGACTTCGGAGTGATGGCGAGAGCAATGGATTCAGTCCAGCTTAACTGAGAAGGAGGTTTACTGAAATAAAACCAGGATGCCGCAACAACACCTTCAATGTTTCCGCCATATGGAGCTAAATTGAAATACCATTCCAGGATCTGATCTTTGGAAAGGTGCTGTTCCAATTGAAAGGCACGAAAAACCTGAGCCACCTTGCCCCACCAGGAACCATACTGCCGTTCCTGACTCAACAGTCGGGCAACCTGCATACTGATGGTTGATGCTCCAGAGACGATGTGGCCCGCATTGACATTCTGCCAAAATGCACGAAGCACTGCCTGAAAGTCAACTCCTGCATGCTGGTAGAAACGCTGGTCTTCAAAGGTGAGCAGTGCTTCGACCAGCATCGGAGACACATCCTCTAAATGACTCTGAAAACGCCATTTCTCATCAGGACTGAGGCGAGCTGCCAGCAGCTGGCCCTTTCGGTCGTAATATACCTTAGAAAAACGAACTTCTTCCAACAACGGCTCAATTGGAAACAACAAATGCACAAGACCAACAGTACCCAAGACCAGCATTAAACAGACACAGGTGCTGATGATTTTTATTCTTCCACTTCCCATTGTTCCATTTTTTTGATCTAATTTTCTAAAATCATTTGACATGAGGTATAACTGTAATTACAGTAATTATAAATCTATTTCAAATTTCAAACAAAGATTTAAAATGGAAGCACAAATCAAAGACATCAAATTAGTTCCCATTGGAAACTCAAAAGGAATCCGCCTTCCTAAGAAATTATTACAAAAATATGGATTCAAGGAAAGTATTCTTTTAGAAGAGACGACAGAAGGCATTTTACTCAGAGCAAAGGAAAATTCAAAACTATCATGGGAAGAAACATTTCGGGAAATGGCAAACGAAAATGAAAACTGGGATGATTTTGATGTGACTGTTTTAGATGGATTAGAAGAAGATGAAGAGGCATCCTAGACGATATGATATCTATCTTGCTGATCTTAATCCTTCAAGAGGAAGTGAGTGTGAAAAAATCCGACCTGTTGTAATAGTGAGTCAGGATGAAATGAATAAACATTTGGAAACAGTGGTTGTTTGTCCGTTGACCACCACACTCCATTTAAAATGGCGCAGTCGCATTCAAGTTGAATGCGCTGGTACTCCATCAGAAATTGCTATCGACCAAATTAGAGCTATTAGTAAAAGCTGTTTGAAAAAGAAAATTGATCATATTTCCACCGAATCAGCTACATTATTAAGAAGAACTATCACAGAAATGTATGGTGAATAAACCATTTGCTCATTCAAGATCATTTGATAAGCATCTTTGATATTGATTTCGAGCTCTTCCAAAGTTTCTCCTTGGCTAAATACACTTGGGATTTTTCTGATTTTTCCTACAAACCAACCATTATCTTTCCAATATTCAAGAGTGTAATTTTTATTAACTTTGATACGACTCTTTTAGATTGAATTCCTCCTCTTATTGCATAGGTGAAGTCACTGTAACCTCCCCTTCCTGCACATGTAGAGCATTGATTTCAGGAATATACATGGCTTCTGCCTGAAGTGGCATCAAACGGAATGTCCCTTGAGAGACCGCACGAACTGGATAGACAAATACCTGAAACTGATGATGCAGCGTCCCAAAAATTGCAATTTTATCATCCCCATAATCGACATAATCCACTGTCCATGGGGAAATGCTGATGGTCTCTTTGGGCAGTAGAGGAAGACTGGCATCCTTGGATAAACGTTGATTTTCCAATTCGAATCCCGCCGGCAACCAGTCTTCAACAACCACATTACTCAAATTTTTCAAAGATGGAGCCGTGTGTCTTGCTGTAATCACAGCAAACAAACGAGTTCCTTGAGACACAGAGAAGGGAGGATTCAACTGCTGACCGTCTTCTGTAAAGTAATGCCGAGTCAGTTCAATTTGATTTTCCACATCCTCCTGAGGAGGTTGTGTAGGATAACCTCGGTAAATCAGGCTGCCAAATACATTATTTTTTTCCGATGCATTGGTAATACTGAGTGGAGCAATCGAATCTGTTGCTAAATTCCCACGTACTCGGTTTTTCGATGCAACAGTGCTCAGTTGCTGCACTTTTCCATTGGGGGCTGTGACAGACACGGCTCCTGCGTCAGATGTGGGGAATAGAGAGTTGAAAGCCAGTAAGGTCCAGGCCAATGTGTGTGTGGAAAAATAACGTTGGTTGTTCAAGTGATCGATGAACTGTAAACTGGCAGGAACCGCTCCTTTGTTTCCTGCCATGGACTGCCCATACAGTTTGACTGCAAAACTTCCTTCTACTGAAAGAAAATGATGGGTCTGCCACCACTGCTGGCGAGAAGTGGTCAGATCATAAGATGGAAATTGTTGCAGTAAGGATACTGGGAGGAAATAACCGGCACGACGAGCGGCCCCATCCATAAAAATGGTAGCCACTGCGGAACGCAACAATTCATGCTTCCTTTGCCGAGATCTCAACTCACTGAGCAGGTTTTGCAAATCAGACTTATTGATTTGTCCATTAAGGGCTAGAACAAAAGTGGAATAGGCCGCAACATCCAAACGCTCTGCATTACGGGCATGTGACTGGGTTTTTATTTTTTTAAGGGCAGCCTGATACATTTTCTTAGGGACAGCGTAATTTTGCCGTTGTGCTTCCCAGAGAAAGTGGGTGACATAAGCATTGATCCAGGAGTATTGATAGTTTCCACCCGTCCAATAGGCAAACCCGCCATCGGCCATTTGCATGTTTTGCAGTTTTTTAATGCCTTCTCGGATAAAATTGTCCATTTGTCCTGCTTTTTTGTCTCCGACATATTCAACCAATACCTCTTCTCCCAGCACGGGACGAAGCAGCAGCATGGCCAACAGGCGAGAAGTCGTTTGCTCGGCACAGCCATATGGATAAGAAACAACATTTTTCAGATGCTTCCCTAAGCGTATGACCGGAGAAGACGAGAGCATCACTTCCCACTGCCCCGTATTGGGAAGGAAGTCCAGGTTTTCTGGAGGAAAATGATCCAGGGATTCTCCTGGTTTGAGTAAAAATGTTTCAGCAATTTCTTGAGGAGCAGTAACCGGACGAATTGCCAGTTGGGTGACACGTTGGCGAGAATCAGAACGTTCATTTTTTGCAGAAAAACGAAGCGATCCAATACCTGGTATTCCTTGTCCTTTCAGTTTCCAGTGAATAACTTTGGACTGATTTTCTGGAATCAGGATGGTTTGCAGGGGTTGTTCTTTTTCCAGCAACGACAATGGGCCATCAATTTCCAGAGTCACTTCAATTTGTTGAGGTTGGTCCGTGTTGTTAAACACTTCAGCAACCGCCTGACTTTGGTCTGATGCTCCAAAAACTCGTGGTAAGGATGTGAGCAAGTCCACTGGTGCCAAGACAGGCATGGATTTTTCGACAGAGCCCGTACGATGTTTTTGCCATCCTGCTACCATGACCCGCACACGACCTGTATAATCATTGATGGGCACTTGCAGTGCCAACTGTCCTTGCAGATCAGTTTTGACAACCCCACTCCACCAGGACATTGGCTGGATGCGTTTAACCTGCTTGAGCAGATCGAGCAGATTGTCCCCTGCTCCAAATGCACTGATTCCTTGATGGAGAGAATAGGGAATGACCAGTCCCATTGTGTCAAACCACTGGTTGGGATAGGCAGGTCTTCGGTGCAATCCGGCATAAGGATCGGGTGTTTGAAAATTAATCAAATTCAAAATTCCCTCATCCACCACAGAGACAGTCAACCAGGTTTCTCCTATTAACGGTTTTCCATACTGATCAAGCACCTGAATCGAAAGGGGAAAGTTGCTTTCTGGCCTGCCTTCTTCGGGCATGGTCAATTGAAAATCCAGAAACTCTTGGGGATTATCAGCCTGTATGG
>JANQHV010000091.1 GCA_028282505.1 SAR324 cluster bacterium
GCACATTGAATGCCATGTCACCCTGAGCGTAGTCGAAGGGTCTCTGAGATGCTTCGACTACGCTCAGCATGACAGTTTTCGGGAGATTGTCTCATGGCCGAAGAGGATGCCAAACAAAACCTAATTCACAGTACTATATTTACTGTATAATGATCAAATTGGTTAATCAAGGGAGAAAATTTTGTGAAACCAGCTTGAGTTCTTGAGACAAATCAGAGAATATTTTTCTAAATGGAAATTAATTCCCTACCCTCACAGATCAGGAGACAAGCCGTGACATATGAAACAACAGAACCGGAAAAATTAGGTTTTTGTTCCAAAAGACTGGAGCGGATTGAGCCAAGGATGCAAACGTACGTGGACCAAAACCGAATTACTGGTTTGAGTACTCTGATTGCCCGACGAGGCAAAGTTGCTTACTACAATCAAGTCGGACAAATGGATAAAGAAGCCAACAAATCCATGTCTCCTGATGCCATTTTCCGTATTTATTCGATGACCAAACCCATTGTCTGTGTGGCACTGATGACTTTGTTTGAGCAGGGCTGTTTCCGTTTGATTGATCCGATTTCTAAATTCATTCCTGCCTTCCATAAGATGAGTGTTTTGCAACAAAATGAGTCCGGTCATTCAGAAGTAAGAGCAACCCGTCCAATCACCATACGGGATGTTCTGACTCATACATCAGGCTTGACCTACGATTTTTTAGATGACACTCCCGTTGGAAAACTGTATCGCGAAGCACGATTACTGGGAGATGCGGACAGAACACTGGAAAACCTGGTTCAAGAGCTGGCCAGAATGCCATTGGCTTACCAACCAGGAACCACATGGCACTACAGCTTTTCCATTGATATTGTTGCTCATTTAGTGGAAATCATTTCCAATCAATCCCTCCGCAGTTTTCTAAAAGAAAAAATCTTTCTCCCATTGGGTATGAACGATACGGACTTTTGTATTCCCCAGGAAAAAATGGGGCGTCATGTCAAAACATATGGTCTAGCAGACTTAGGAACCGAAGGAATGACACTCAAAAAAATGGTGGAAATCTGGAAATCAGGCACCAACCAGTATATCGATCTTTCCTCAACATACCCCCACTCCAATCCTGACGTTTTTGCACGAGGTGGACATGGCCTTTTTTCCACCGTGACCGATTACCTGCGTTTTGCTCAGATGCTTCTTAATAAAGGAGAGTTGGAAGGTGTTCGCATATTGAGTCGTAAAACTGTAGAATTTATGCACATGAATCATCTTCCTGACTATATGATTCCTTATAATCTGTCCAATGTCGTCTTCTGGAATGGATATGGATACGGTTTAGGATCGAGAGTGATGATCAATCCTGCTGAAGCCGATGTTCTCAGTTCCACTGGTGAATTTGGCTGGTCTGGTGCAGCAAAAACATATTATTGGGTTGATCCCCAGGAAGAAATGATCGGTATTTTGATGTCCCAGTGTTTGGGATTCGAACTTCCGGAAAAAGACTTTCAAGTGTTGGCCTATCAGGCATTGGTGGATTAAAATAAACCTGTCCCCTTTTTTGCAGATTGCAAATGTCATTCGATCCTATTACCATGACTCAAGTTTATCCCCTCTCACCTCATCAGCAACCATTCAACCCAAAGGAGATGCCATGACGACAATCAAAAAAACTCCTCTCAATGAAATACATCATAAATTAGGAGCGAGGATGGTGGAATTTGCTGGTTGGGACATGCCCATCCAGTATGAAGGAATCATGGCAGAACACAAACATACCAGAGAAGCGGTTTCTCTATTTGATGTCAGCCACATGGGAGAGGTTTATTTTGAAGGAAAAGACGCACTCCAGAATTTACAAAATTTAACCTGCAACGATGTGTCTCGGCTAGAAGTTGGACAAGTTCAATATTCGGCATTACTCTATGAAAATGGGACCTTTGTTGATGACGTCACGCTGTACCGTCTTGGAGAAGAAAAATACTTCATGTGTGTCAATGCCGCCAATACGGATAAAGATTTTGCCTGGATCCAAGCGAATCTATCAGGAGATCTTCAGTGCGAAAACCGTTCTTCTGAAATCGGACAAATTGCCATTCAGGGGAGAAATGCTGTGGATATCTTAAAAAAAATGACGACGAAGCCTGTAGACACCATCAAATATTACTGGTTCATGCAAATAGAATTGTGTGGGCATCCGGTTACAATAGCCAGAATGGGGTATACTGGCGAAGATGGATATGAAATTTTTTGTCAAAAGGACCATACTGTCGAAATTTGGGAAGCGCTCATGGAAGAGGGCAAATCTTTTCAAATAGCCCCTGCCGGTTTAGGTGCCAGGGATACTTTGCGGCTTGAGGTATGTTTTCCCTTGTACGGTCAGGATATCGATGACCAGCACCTTCCTCTTGAAGCCGGCCTTGGAAAATTTGTAGCTTTGAAGAAAGAGAAGTTCATTGGCAAAGAAGCCGTTGCTGCCCAAAAAGCAGAAGGTCTTCAACGCAAATTAATCCGCTTCACGCTTGATGTACGTGGAGTTCCACGCCCACACTATCTGATATTTGATGAAGCAGGTAAAGACCCCATTGGAGCCGTCACCAGTGGCACAAGTTCTCCTACATTGGGTCAAGGCATTGGCATGGGCTATGTAGGAATTGAGAATTCAAAAATTGGTACAAAAATCAACATTCAAGTAAGAAACAAGATGCTGCCCGCAACTATTGTCAAACCTCCATTTGTTACTGTAGAGAAAACCTGATTTTTTCGAATCAAACCATCCATTTACTGATCACTTTCGAGTTTTGAGGACCGCCTATGAAAACTATGCAGAAATCCGACTTTTTTCAAAAGAGGCATATCGGCCCCAATCAAGAAGAACTTCAATCGATGCTGGAAACTTGCCAGGTTTCTTCCCTGGAAGAATTGATTGCCCAGACCGTTCCTGAGCAAATTCAGCTGAAAAAAGATCTGAAAATTTCTGAAGCATTGGGAGAATTTGAATTATTGGAAAAAATCAAGAAAATCGCCAGCAAGAATAAAGTATTCAAATCCTATATTGGGCTAGGCTATTACGATTGCATTATCCCCCCAGTGATCCAGCGCAATATTTTGGAAAACCCAGGATGGTATACACAATATACTCCCTATCAGGCAGAGATCGCCCAGGGCCGCCTGGAAGCAATGTTGATTTTTCAAACCATGATCATGGATTTGACAGGAATGGAAATTGCCAATGCATCTCTGCTGGACGAAGGAACGGCAGCCGCAGAAGCCATGAGTATGCTTCACCGCATCAAAAATAAAAGAAAAAAAGGAGATTTCCGCAATAAATTTTTTGTCTCCAGCGAATGTTTTGCAACAACGGCAACCATTTTACAAACAAGGGCCACTCCAATCGACATTGAAATTGTTACAGGAAATCATCAGGAAGTGGAGTTGGATTCTCAATTTTTTGGAGCAATCGTGCAGTATCCCACAGGAGACGGAGTGATTCGCGATTATACTGAATTTATTGAAAGAGCCCATGCAGACGATGTTGGAGTGATTGTTGCCGCAGATTTGATGAGCCTTGCTTTGCTGAAGCCTCCGGGAGAAATGGGAGCCGACGTTGTCATTGGCTCAGCCCAACGTTTTGGAGTACCACTCGGATATGGGGGGCCTCATGCCGCCTACTTTGCTACCAAAGTAGAAAATGCCAGGGAAACACCGGGTCGTGTGATTGGTGTTTCGATAGATGTTCACCAAAATACAGCATATCGCATGTCCCTGCAAACCCGTGAACAACACATCAAACGAGATCGTGCCACATCTAATATTTGTACTGCCCAAGCCTTGCTGGCAGTCCTGGCTGGCATGTATGCAGTGTATCACGGCCCTCAAGGTATCAAAACCATTGCCAGCACTATACATAACAAAGCTTCTACCTTAGCTGAGGAACTCACCAAGTTGGGATATCAACAAACCAATCCCTATTTCTTTGATACGCTTAAAATTGAATTCACCTCTTCCTCCCCATTCTCTCTTGAGCAAATTGAATCAAAAGCCCTGGCCTATGGCATCAACTTTCGCCACATTGACGACCAATCATTAGGAATCAGTTTAGATGAGACAACCAGTTTCGAGGATATCGAAAATATACTTTCTGTATTTTCCCTCAGTCAGATTTCTGTGACACCACAGAAGAATGACACTTTGAATATCCAAGACTCGTTGGTACGTACCAGCGGTTACATGGAGCATCCTGTTTTTTCTCGCTACCACTCAGAAACAAAGATACTGCGGTATTTAAAATCTTTAGAAAATAAAGATCTGTCACTGACAGCATCCATGATCCCTCTTGGCTCCTGTACCATGAAGCTCAATGCGACTGCTGAAATGATTCCTGTCACCTGGCCAGAGTTTGCCAGAATTCACCCCTTTGCCCCATTAGACCAAACAGAAGGCTATGCAGAAATTATCAAAGAGTTGGAATCAGACCTGTGTGAGATTACCGGATTTGCAGGAGTTTCCATGCAGCCCAATTCTGGAGCCCAGGGAGAGTATGCCGGACTACTCGTCATTCGTGCCTATCATCAAGATCGAGGAGAACCACAACGCAATATTATTTTGATTCCCTCCTCAGCGCATGGAACCAATCCTGCCAGTGCTGTTATGTGTGGAATGGAGGTGGTCGTGGTCAAATGTGATGCGATGGGAAATATCGATGTTGATGATTTACAGGAAAAGGCAACTACTCACGCATCGAAGCTGGCTGGTTTGATGATTACGTATCCTTCCACGCATGGTGTTTTTGAAGAAAAAATCCTGGAAATCTGCCAAATTATCCATGATCATGGGGGGCAAATCTATATGGATGGAGCCAACTTGAATGCTCAGGTGGGTTTGACCAGCCCAGGACTGATTGGAGCCGATGTCTGCCATTTGAATCTTCACAAAACCTTTGGCATTCCTCATGGGGGCGGTGGCCCTGGCATGGGACCTATCTGTGTGGCTGAACACCTGTCCCCCTATCTTCCCACTCATCCATTAATTCAGGTAGGAGGAGAAAAAGGGGTTTCCGCAGTAGCCTCCGCGCCTTGGGGCAGTGCTGGAATTTTGGTGATTTCCTACTCTTATATCAAAATGTTAGGCAGACAAGGGGTCACTGAAGCCACGAAATATGCCATTTTAAACGCCAATTATCTCAAAGATCGACTGGTGTCTCATTATTCTCTATTGTTTGAAGGAAAAAATGGTCGGGTTGCCCACGAAATGATTCTTGATACACGAGAGTTCAAAAAAACCGCAGGGGTTGATGGAGCCGACATTGCAAAACGCCTCATGGATTATGGTTTTCACGCTCCCACCGTTTCTTTTCCTGTGGCAGGCACATTGATGATTGAGCCCACTGAA
Organism: SAR324 cluster bacterium; assembly: GCA_028282505.1. Classification (GTDB taxonomy): domain Bacteria; phylum SAR324; class SAR324; order SAR324; family NAC60-12. Next base: position 5,374 of record JANQHV010000091.1, read on the forward strand.
AGTGAAGACAAAGGAGAACTGGATCGCTTTTGTGAAGCCTTGATCACCATCCGTCAAGAAATTCGTGAAATCGAAGAAGGAAGTGCCGATAAAGCTGACAATGTTTTGAGCAACGCTCCCCATACCGCTGCTTCCACGGCATGTGACAACTGGTCTCATCCGTATTCACGAGAAAAAGCGGCATTTCCTGTGAAAAGCCTGGAATTTAATAAATTCTGGCCGAGTGTGGGACGTATCAATGAACCTTATGGAGATCGTAATCTGGTCTGTTTTGTTCCTCCAGAAGAAAAATAAATGTCAGGAACATTGTTTGTCATCACAACTCCTATTGGGAATTTAGAAGATCTCACTTTTCGTGCAGTTCGTACTTTGGGCGAACTGGACGTACTTGCCTGTGAGGACACACGGCAAACCAGGAAAATTTTTGCACGATATCAAATCAACAGTCCAGGCCACATCCTTGCTTACCATGAGCACAATGCCCAAAAAGCAGGAAAACAGATCCTCGAATATTTACAACAGGGTCTTTCCGTTGGATTGTGCTCAGATGCGGGTTCCCCAGGAATTAGTGATCCTGGCTACAAAATCATTGCAGATGCCATTGAACATGAATTTTCAGTAGAAATCATACCGGGCCCCA
>JANQHV010000092.1 GCA_028282505.1 SAR324 cluster bacterium
GCACATTGAATGCCATGTCACCCTGAGCGTAGTCGAAGGGTCTCTGAGATGCTTCGACTACGCTCAGCATGACAGTTTTCGGGAGATTGTCTCATGGCCAAAGAGGAAGCCAAACAAAACCTAACTCACGGTACTGTATATGGTTGTTCAGGGAAGGACGTGAGAGTGTGGAAGAATTCTTGATCCTCGTTTGAAGTGTTGAATTGTATTTTGTTGTTGATCTTTTTCATGTAAAAGTAGTACTCATTTTTATTCCATATTAATAAAGGAGATATATGGTTTCTTTCATCAGAAATAAATTTAAAAAAGTATTTTTTGTGCTTCTTGTATTAATTATTGGAAAGTGCTCACTTTTACACGCTAAACCGATAGAACTGAGGGTAGCCTATGCTGTAACGGAACAACCTCCTTATTTTTATGGACACACAACAGTGATTCCTGACAAACCCGGTATTGCCGTTGACATGGTGAAAAATCTGGAAAAAAGAATACCAAATCTCCATGTTAAATTTTTTCGGTATCCCTGGAAACGCTGTTTGTTTTCCTTGGAAAAAGGAGAAGTCGATGCCATATTTAAAGCAACCTATAAACCAGAAAGAATCAAATATGGTGCTTATCCTATGAAACAGGGGAAAATTGATGAAAATAGAAAAATGGCAGTCTTGTCAAATTCTCTTTATAAGATGAAAGATACTCAAATGGAGTGGAATGGAAAAAACTTTTCTCTAATCAAAGGAGAGATATGCGCCCCTCGAGCTTATTATATTGCAGGTGTTTTGAAAGACAATGGAGTTTCTGTGATTGAATCAGATAGCAGTCAAAATTGTTTGGAGAAATTGCGGCACTCTAGAGTGGCTGCTGTAGCCATTCAAGACGTAACCGGCACGACCCTATTAAAAAAATCACCAAAACGATACAAAGATATTGAAAGAGTTCGGCCTCCGTTGACCATCAAACCGCAATACTTGATGTTAAGCCATCAGTTCATCAAAAATCACCCAATATTAGCAGAGCAAATTTGGGATGCAATTGCACAAATCCGAAAAGAAGATTTAGCACACATATCTGCAAAATATATCCAGTAAGACGACACTGTCTCACACAATTAAGGAAGGGACCGCTTCGGTGGACCGACGTAACTGTAAGAATCCATCATAATTTCAAAGATTTACACTATCTAGATGCCGGACAAACGGTCGGCACTCCGATTCGGCATGACACAAGAACTTGCGACTCTTGAGTTAAAGTTAGAAGGAGTAATTAATCCCCAGTCCAACGAGTTGGCTGGTGGAATCAAAAAAGTCTATGTTGCTGTTGAGCAGATTGCTAAACCCCATCAGATAATATTGGTAGGGTTCATCGTTGAATTGAATGCGTGCAAAAGTATTGTAATTGAGGTCTTCACGCGTTTTACCAAATACCGGGTGACTGGTATTAAAAACGGTTTTGGTCTGACTGGTGCTGACAATAACAAGTAAACTTTCTCCTAGAGGCACAAATACAAAAAGACCATTCTGGGAGCCTGTGGAACTGTCAGCTTCCCCTTCAGCATTGGTTTGAACCTGGCCCAGTTGGATCTTCACAAAAAACAAATTCAATCCCAAACTCCAATTTTCTGTAACTGCATCCCTTCCCAAATCAGGATCCACATCAGGAGTGTCATCATCACGGAATAATTTTTCTTCACGCTTTACCCCCAACTCCAAAGCCAACCCCTCCCCCAGCCGATAGCTGAGTTCTTGAATCTGTTCGGTGGTTGAAGTTTTGTCTCGATGGGTTCCCAACAAATAAGGGTTCTTGAACTCGTTCAAATTGTTAAAAATACCGAAACCTAGCCCAAATTTAATCGTTCCGATATCCGTAATCTGCTCCCGTGAAATCCCTAATTTTCCTTGAGGTAAACCAAAACTCCAGTTACCGGAATCATCCACATAACTGAAATTCAAAGTAGGCAAAGGAACAATTTTCCGCAAGGTTTCGGGGGAATCGTCATAGGTGAAAATTCTGAATTGGGAGAGGCTGGTCGTTTGCAGTTGTCCCACCCCCAGCCCCAGAGTGCCATGAAAACCAGGAGATTTATCTTTGGACGGTTGAGCAAAAGAAATGTTGGGAAATACCCCCCACAACACGAGTCCAAGAAAGAGAAACAGTGTGAAGTTTGGTGAGTTAGGCATACTTTTCTTAAGTTATGTTATACGGGTTTAAAATCTAAAAGAATCGATGGTCTTGACACTTTAGTCAAGGAGAAAGTTTAACAACTACACGAGGGTTTTTAAATTGAGGGTCCAAGTCAACATAAACACTTTGGTTGATACGGTGAGTGCCTGACACGCCTTGAGATTGTTCCAGATCGACGGTTCCCTGATCCAAACGAAGCGTGTTCAGAGTACCACGATCTCGGATTTCAAACACTCCAGGCTCTTTTTCCAAGACCCGAGTAGAAATAAATCCCCGCACCAGCTGGACATAGTCAGAAGGAAAAATCATTTTTAAATTTTGTCGGAGAGACCATTGGTAGACACGGTCTAAAGAAGCCAAAGAAGCAATTTTGTCGGCAATATAAAAATGATAATAAACATTGACCGGGGCAAGGCGAATGGGCACATCCGTATTTTGGAATGTCTGGATCACGTTGCGAAAACCATGAAAATTGCCCGTCCATAGCTTGGTATACAAATTCTCATTGGAAGCACTGGTAAAGATCTGCCAGTGTTTTCCAACAGGACGCATCAATGGTGAGACAGAGGTATATGAAGGATAAACTTTGTCGAATTTGGAATCTCCTCCATTGATATTGTCCAGACCAAAATTTTTAGCACGGATCAATGCTTCTTCAGGAGGAGTCGTATCTCCACTCCAATAAACCAATTTCACTTGCTTGTCTGTTGGAAGAAGATGTTCTGTGATCCACTCAACCGATTCATCGATTTCCCGTTCATAGCGGAATGCTCCCAGAGGGGAGTAGGCGGAAGTGCGGTCCCAGCGTCGCCATTGATAAGGATGAGTATAGGTATGGGTAGCTGCTTCCACATTGGGCTGCTGAAAGATTTGCTGAGCAATTTTAATGAGATTCTGACTTCCCCACCAATTCGGATCAATATCTCCTGCAATCACAGAGATACCTATGGGGACTTGAGGATACTGCTGTAAGATTCGCTCCAGGATGATTTCAGATGAATATTTTTTGAAATCCACCTCAGAACGATTTCGAAACCCATCGCCATCAATGTGCGCATAAAATAAACGTTTTCCTTCAGACGTCGTCACATCTGGTATAGGAAATGTGGGAGAAAGTAGTTTTTTCAGAAAACGAAATGGATTGATGCGCCATTTTCTGCGATAGAGCAGACTTGTTTCCTGATAAAGCGCATATCCGGGAGCCACCATACCACCTTTTTTTCCGATCATGACCATACTGCTCTCACTATTCTCCAGTAGCTGGTATTTTACTTTCAAGTAGCTGGTGATATCTGGAGTCAAAGGCATATATTGGTCATACCAGGGAAATGGATAAGACAAGCGATGTTCAAATTCAACCATATCAGAATCTTTTTCCACCAGTTGGATTCGGTTCTTTTTTTCGTGATACAAGTTGCCATAATCAATTCCAATCGTGCGATACAACCTCTTTTTCAATTGCAGAGTCTTTGGAGAGGAATCATCACTGACTCCAGGATACTCAATCATGAGGTATGTCCGCCCTGCCTGCACTTGAGCTTCTATCCACTCAACAAATTTTTCTGGTTGTGAGATCTCAGAATTTTCTTTAAACCAACTGATGATCAAACGATAATGCTGCATTTGTTCCAGGGGGGGTAGAGGTTCATTGCGAATATCCAGTTGTTCAACAATATACCCCAAATGATTGAGTACCACCGCCAGGTTTTCCTGAATGGGATTCCTCTCTCCTGGAATGGAATCGTGTTCTCCAGCGTGCTCGTCCATTGGAATTAAGCTTGGATTTTTTTCTTCACTGTCATAGATACCTAATACATGACGGAGAACGGGGGTATCAGCCCATAATTTCGGAATGGGCAATAAAAAAAATCCCAGAATTCCTAAAAAAATGATTTGGTAAAAACTCACTAGTTTAACTTGATTCATGAATGATTCTCTTTCAGAATTGCAGTATGAAACACCTCATTATTTTTTATGGCCTTCTAATGTTACTAGGGCCTGTCAACGTGTACAGCCAAAATTTGGAAAAGATGGTACTCATTCCTGCAGGCGAGTTCCAGATGGGACACTTATCACAATCTGCCGCTCCCACAAAAGAAAAAAGTCCATATTTTTTGAAACAATTCAAATCAATTCCAGAATCTCCGGTTCACTCGGTTTTTTTAGATGCCTACTATCTGGATATTCATGAAGTATCCAATGCCGATTTTCAAAAATTCATTCAAGCCTATCCTGAATGGAATATAGCCAATGCTCGTGGAAAGTCAGGAAAAGCTGACCAGAATTATCTACGCCATTGGGATCAGGAGAAACAGAAACAATTTACAGAAGATCCATTTCCTGTGATCTATGTATCGTGGTTTGCTGCGCATGCCTATTGCAAAGCCCTGGACAAGCGCCTTCCGACAGAAGCTGAGTGGGAAAGAACAGCCCGTGCCAATCGCCCATCTTCTCATTTTGACGAATCCGTGAAATCGCTGCAACGATCAGCATGGTTCTATTTTAATTCCATGCAGTCGCCTCAGCCTGTCAAGAGTAAATCCCCCAATATTTGGGGAATTTATCATTTACAGGGAAATGTCTGGGAATGGGTCCACGATTGGTATTCTGCAAACTATTATCAGATTTCCCCACACAAAAATCCCTCTGGACCGGCATCAGGAATCGGCAAGGTGATCCGTGGAGGGGGATGGAATGATGGACCAATGCGTTTGCGAGTGACCAGCCGGGATTATGTCAACCCCCAATACTCGATCAATGATGTTGGTTTTCGGTGTGCGCTTTCCTACCATAAAAAAGAAAGAAAAAAATGAAATTTGTTTTTTTATGCTGTTTTGTCATTTGGTTTGTGCTGATCTCATGTGTGACGGCCCCTGAAAGTGCATCTTCTCAAGATTCATCCCTGAATACTGGGCTGACGAGTTGGGCCTATCAATTGCAGGCTGATGATTCCTACGATATTGAACGTATGGCCGAGTCCCAGGTTGAATTAATTGTAATGGATTATTCTCACGATGGCACCGCAAAACGTGAAATCACCTCATCTGAAATCCAGCAAATCCGGCAAAGCAGCACGGCAACAACTCCCAAGATTGTTTTGAGTTATTTGAGTATTGGAGAAGCAGAACAAGTACGGTTTTATTGGCAGGATTCCTGGATTACGACGGGTCAACCCAATGAAAAAGCTCCAGATTTTTTAGCAGCTCCCAATCCGAATTACCCTGATAATTTCAAAGCTCGCTACTGGCTGACTGAATGGCATTCGATCTTGTATGGCATTCGTGAAGGAGATGAGAAAAGTTACCTGGACCGTATCATCGATGCGGGATTTGATGGAGTTTATTTAGACATCATTGATGCTTTTTTTTATTTTGGTCCGGATGGGGAGGGAACCGCGTTTGGAAGTGAGGAGTCCACTG
>JANQHV010000095.1 GCA_028282505.1 SAR324 cluster bacterium
CTGGCTATTCGCCTTAAATTTTCTCAAAAATCCACTCAATGAGATCGATTTTTCGCAACGAACCATCTTTTCCAAACAGGTTCTAAAGAAAATTCTGAAAGAAAAATGGGACAATTTGAAGCTATTATTTTAGGTTTTATCATATGCGGAGCTGCTATTTATCTCATCAAGGCATTTAAAAAGTCGATGTCATGCAATGGGTGCTGCAACACAAACAATTGTCATTTTACCAAAAATACATGTAGCCCTTTCTTAAAGGAGGAAAATGAATGAAAACATCAATTTAAGACAAATGAAAATCAATGAGAGAGGGACCACCACTGCCATTACGGCAAAAGGTGAATTGGGAAGACGAATCCGTGACATGGGACTCATTCGAGATACGGAAGTTTCTATTGTTGGTAGAGCGCCCTTACAAGATCCTGTGGCTCTCAGATTGAATGGCTTTACTTTGACTTTGAGGAACAAAGAGGCCGACTACATTAACGTCAAAATTAACGAAAATCGGGTGATCCCTCAAAGTGCTGACAAAAGTACCGTTCAAACACCCCCTGTCAAAGAGTTTGTCAACATCGCTTTAGCAGGAAATCCAAACTCTGGGAAAACTACCATTTTTAACTTGTTAACAGGATCTCGACAAAAAGTTGGTAATTATCCTGGCGTTACTGTCTCAAAGCGCGAAGGAAATTTGATATCAAACAAGGCCATTTTTAAAATTGCTGACTTACCAGGAACCTACTCGTTAACCCCTTATTCAGAAGAAGAAATTGCAACAAGGAATCACCTCATCAATAATCGGCCGGATGTTGTGATCAATGTGCTGGACTCCAATAGCCTGGAACGCAATTTATATTTCACTGTTCAATTATTAGAATTAGGAGTACCTGTGGTTCTGGCTCTCAATATGATTGATGAGGTGAGGAAAAAAGGAACTCACATCAACACTGAAAAATTATCACAAGTGTTGGGAGTCCCTGTCGTTGAGACCATCGGGAGAACAGGAGAAGGAAAAACTGAATTGATTGAAGAGACGCTCAATTATGCAATTAAGGTCAAAGATGGTGTCGAACCACTCAATATTTCCTATGGAAGTGATATTGATCTGGCTCTTCAGGAGATGGAAAAAATTATCAATGATCATCAATTTTTGACTGAAAGCTTACCAGCCAGATGGACAGCCATCAAATATCTGGAAAATGATGCCCACACCATATCAAAGGGACAAGGTGACGAAAAAACGAGTCACCAGCTATTAGACATTGTCACCAGGATAACAGAGCATTGTCAAAAAACCTTAGACACCAGCCCTGATGAAATAATTGCAGATTACCGTTATGGTTTTATCAATTCCATCATCAATCATGGTATTTTACATAGAGATGAGCGTGCTAACCGCATTGAATTTTCTGATAACATCGACAAGGTTTTAACCCATGTCATTGCGGGTCCTTTGGTGATGCTGGGAGTTTTGTATGGATTGTTTTCCATCACTTTTCAATTGGGAGAATACCCGATGGGTTGGCTGGAAAGTTTTTTTGCAATCCTGGGAGATACTGCTACCAGAATCATACCAGAAGGATTGCTTCAATCTCTGGTAGTCTCTGGAATCATTGATGGCGTCGGTGGCGTCCTCAGTTTTGTTCCTTTGATCTTAATCATGTTTTTCTTAATCGCTTTCCTGGAAGATTCCGGTTACATGGCCAGAATCGCCTATATTCTAGACCGGATCATGCAACTTGCGGGGCTTCATGGAGCATCCGTCATGCCATTTGTTGTGTCAGGGGGAATCGTTGGTGGGTGTGCGGTGCCTGGAGTGATGGCAGCAAGGACCTTGAAAAGTCCCAAGGAAAAATTAGCAACGATTGTCACAGCTCCCTTTTTGACCTGTGGAGCGAAAACCCCTGTTGTCCTCTTGCTTTCAGCAGCATTCTTTCCTGAAAATGGAGCCTCTGTCATGTTCATGACTGTTCTTTTGGGCTGGGGTGTCGCCTTGGCAGTGGCCAGGTTATTACGCTCTACCCTGATCAAAGGAGAATCAACACCTTTTGTCATGGAACTGCCTCCTTATCGCATACCCACGTTAAGAGGACTGCTCATTCATACATGGGAACGAGTCTGGCAATATATCAAAAAGGCGGGAACTGTCATCTTAGCTATTTCTATCCTACTGTGGGCCATGATGACTTTTCCCATGCTACCCGCCGGACAACTACTTGAATTTCAGGCACAACGGGATGCTGTTACTGCACAATACGGTCAAACTGCGGGAGACGAAGAAATTTTGCGTGAACAAATAAAGGCCATTAACAACTCGGAATCATCAGCTGCTCTCCAGTATTCAATTGCCGGAAGAATTGGAACTGCTTTAGAGTCCGTTAGTTCTTATGCTGGTTTTGATTGGAAAGTCAACATTGCCCTTTTAGGAGGCATCGCTGCAAAAGAAGTAATCGTTGCCACTATGGGCACTGCATACTCTCTAGGAGACGTTGACCCTGAAGAAGCAGAAGGACTTTCCAGTCGCTTGAGAAATGACCCAAACTGGACTTGGTTGACGGCGATTAGCTTTCTCATTTTTATCTTATTATATTCTCCCTGTTTTGTGACAGTTGTTGCCATTGCCAAAGAATCTTCCTGGAAATGGGCAACTTTTAGTGTGATTTTCAATACCATCCTGGCCTTTGGATTAGCAGCAGGATTTTATCAGATGGGTTCCCTTGTATTTTTTGCATAACACGTTGTCATTATTAAAGTAAACATGATATAAAGAGCATAGTTGATTTTTCTATTTTCTTTGGACTTTCCCAATAACTCTAGACCTGAAGCACCAAGAATCACACAAGGATATGCACGAATTGCCTAAAACGGAAAACTTAAAAATTTCCACCCTGGAAGAAGCTGCGGACATTATCAAACTCCTGATCCTTAAGATCAATGAAATGGAGGATAGAGAGCCCATTCGCGATCAAGGATTGGTCGAAGAAATCATTCATTTACGCACAGAAATGAATGCCGGGTTTGTTGGATTACGGACAGAAATGAATACCCGATTTGTTGAACTGGAAGGCAAAGTCGATGAAAACACCCTTGCCATCAAATCTCTTGGGGGAAAATTTGATCAGATGCATGAAACCATGAAGAGTATGGAAACAGAAATGAAAGGCATGGGAGATCAAATGAAAGGCATGGGAGATCAAATGAAGGGAGGGTTTGATAATGTTGGTAAAATCCTCCAAGAAATATCCAACAAATTAGACAAATAATTCCGTTCTACCTAAGGAATGTTCCAAAAATAACTTACACATTTACTTGTCTTTTATGCTGATTTCCTGCGTTGACGTATCGCCCACGTAGTTCGACTACGCAGACGATCCATCGCCGTATCGACGGACCGCTTGAAAATCGAAAAAAATCCTGCGCAAATTCGTGTAAGTTATT
>JANQHV010000097.1 GCA_028282505.1 SAR324 cluster bacterium
AATAACTTACACGAATTTGCGCAGGATTTTTTTCGATTTTCAAGCGGTCCGTCGATACGGCGATGGATCGTCTGCGTAGTCGAACTACGTGGGCGATACATTAACGTAGTGAATCGGAACAAAAGACCAGTAAATGTGTAAGTTATTTTTGGAGCATTCCTAAGTAGTTAATGCATAGGAGCTTGCGCGTCCCGCTTAATTTTCAAGATTTAGAGGAGAAATAATGTTGAAGTACGTATCATGGTTTATTCTAGCAGTCTGGATAACAATTTGTACAATCCCAGGAATCGCACTGGCAAAAACATATAAAGTGGGGGTGACCGTCATTGTGAGTCATCCGGCATTAGAAGCGGATCAGAAAGGCTTCGAAAAAGCATTGGAAGATGCAGGATTGACTGTCGAATATGACGTTCAAAACGCCCAGGGGGACATGTCCAATGCACAAGCCATTGCACAAAAGTTCAAAAATGATGACCTGGATTTGGTTTATGCCATTGCCACCCCAACAGCTCAAGCGGCTGTCAAAGTGATTAAGAATAAACCGATTGTTTATTCTTCCGTGACCGATCCAGTAGATGCAGGGCTGGTCAAATCCATGGAGCCTTCTGGGACCAATGTCACTGGCATTTCGGATGCCTGGCCTATTGAACGGCAAATCGGTTTATATCTCGAAATGGTGCCCAACGCCAAAAAATGGGGAACCATCTACAATGCGGGAGATGCCAATTCAGCACGGAGTATCAGTTGGACAAAAGCTGCGATGAAAAAATTTGGTTTGGAATTGATTGAAGTCACCGTCTCCAATTCCAGTGAAGTGTACACAGCCGCACAAACGTTGGTAGGCAGAGTGGATGCACTCTATATCACCTCAGACAATACAGCCTATTCAGCCCTGGAAGCAATGGTCAAAGTAGCCAATACGAAAAAGATTCCTCTGTTTGGAGGGGATACCACTACAGTCGGTAAAGGTTTCATTGCCGCTTACGGACTGAATTATTTTCAAGTGGGTTACTCGGCTGGAAAAAAAGCAGCTTTGGTCTTAAAGGGGCAAGATCCAGGGGCGATTCCATCAGGATTGACAGAAAATCTAAGCCTCCATCTCAACCTCACTGCTGCCAAAAAGCAAGGTGTGCAAGTTCCCCAAAAAATCATTGACATGGCAGAAAAGACATATCAATAAATGTTGAATATTGTTCCCATATCGCTGGAGCAAGGGCTGGCTTATGCACTGGCAGCCATTGGCATTGCTCTGGCCTTCCGCATTCTTTCTTTTCCAGACTTAACGGTTGATGGCAGCTTCCCTTTGGGAGGTGCTGTTGCGGCTCGCTTGATCTTTGAAGGCGCCAATCCGGTCTTAGCTTCCCTGGCAGCCATTGTGGCTGGTTTTCTAGCAGGTTGTCTGACCGGATTTTTTGCCACTAAATTCAAAATCAATTCGTTACTGTCCGGTATTTTGATGATGACCATGCTCTATTCGATCAATCTCCGTGTGATGGGGCGGGCCAACATTCCTTTGATCACCACGCCCACGATTTTCACACCAATGGAAAATATGGAAATATCTCGGGATATTCCAGTGATTGCTTTCTTTTTCCTGGTTGTGCTTCTTTGCAAAATAGGCATCGATCTTTTTTTACATACAGAATACGGACTGGCCGTGAGGGCAACGGGAGATAATGAGCAAATGATCCGCTCTTTGGGAGTGAATACGGATGCTGCAACTATTTTTGGACTGGGACTGTCCAATGCGTTTGTCGCGTTGTCAGGCGCTTTGATTGCCCAAGACCAGGGATTTTCAGATGTCGGCATGGGAATTGGGTTGATTGTTGCCGGCCTCGCTTCCATCATCATTGGAGAAGCCTTGATCAAGCCGAAAACCGTTTTTCGTTTGACCCTGGCAGTGGTTGTCGGTTCCATTGTCTATCGCCTGATCATTGCTTTTGGGATGCGCATTGGGTTGGCCCCTACCGATTTGAAATTGGCAACAGGTGTGATGGTTGTCATTGCTCTGGCGGTTCCCGCATTACGCAGTGCAAAAGAGAAAAAAATGAAATTGAGAGGAGTTTGAGCATGGCAAGTCCAATGCTGGAACTGAAAAACATCGTCAAAGTATTCAATGCGGATACCGAAGATGAAAAGCGGGCCATGGATTCCATTAATCTGACCATCGAAAAAGGGGAGTTTGTCACGGTGATTGGTTCCAATGGTGCCGGTAAATCCACCTTGCTCAATATCATTGCAGGTACACTTCAGCCTGATGAGGGATCTGTCACAATCAATAATAAAGATGTGACCCGGATACCCGATTACAAAAGAGCCTCTCTGCTGGCTCGTGTTTTCCAAAATACGACGATGGGCACGGCTGGTGAAATGAGCATTGAGGAAAATCTCTGTATGGCCGAATTACGGGGCAAAAAACGAGGGTTGAAGTGGGGAGTGACCAAAAACAGACGCAGCCGTTACCGAGAAATTCTCAAAACGCTGGAACTTGGATTAGAAGACCGGTTGACGCAATCCGTTGGTCTTCTTTCCGGAGGGCAACGTCAATCTTTGACGCTTTTGATGGCAACGCTGATCATGCCAGAAATGCTCCTGCTGGACGAACACACCGCCGCTCTCGACCCAAAAACCGCAGCCAAAGTGATTGAATTGACCAATACGGTAGTGCAGGAGAATCAATTAACGACTCTGATGATCACGCATAACATGCAGCAGGCCATTCATTATGGCAATCGCATGATCATGCTGCACCAGGGCAAGATTCAACTGGACATCAAAGGAGAAGAAAAAGCCAAGCTAACAGTCAATGATGTGGTGGCCAAATTCAGTCATACCCTCAAAGACGAAGCGTTGCTTTCTAACTGATCTTTTTAAAAAAATAGATTCAATCAGGATATCCCATTTGGGTAAGAATCTGTTTTGACTAGGGGCAGACCTATGTGTCTGCCCTCTCAAAAGGGAAGACACGGTATCCCTTTAAAATTTAGTGTTCCTTTGTGGCTGAATAATACAAATAATAAATGATCAAACAACAAGAAAGGAAATCCACATGAGTGACAAAATTGAAATGCTGTTTCTCTGCACAGGCAACTCCTGTCGCAGTCAAATGGCTGAAGGCCTGTGTCGCCATTTCCGAGGCGATGTGATTGAACCGTATTCAGCAGGCATCGAAAAACATGGTCTGAATCCATTTGCTGTCAAGGCGATGGAGGAAATTGGTATTGACATTACGGACCATTATAGCAAAACAACGGATGATCTCGGCAAGGAATATGATTATGTGGTCACCGTCTGTGGCCATGCCAATGAAACATGCCCAGTCTTTCCTGCCAAAACCAGGGTGATTCATCAAGGGTTCGATGACCCTCCCAAGCTGGCACAGCATGCAGCCAATGAAGAAGAGGCCCTGTTCCATTATCGCCGAGTCCGGGATGAAATCAAAGAGTATATCCTCAGTCTTCCCGAAGCGTTGTAATAAAAATGAAATACTCTGATGAAACGCTCTGGCCCGGTACGCTTCAACAGTACTTTCATGAATTGATGAGTGTCTGCGGCAAAGGTGATGGTTTGGTCATCATGATCGATAACCTCGAAATGAATAGGAGTGGTATTACCGGCAAAATCCGAAAGGAAAGTTAAATTATTGAGTCATAATGAGACATTGGTGTCTTATTATGAATCATCCTGAGAGTGCGCAAATGCTATTGAATGGTTTATTTGCTCCTGAAATTTGAAGAAATTGACAATGCTGTCCTCAATACAAGGCAGCTAGAAAATAGTAAAATTAATCAATAAAATCAAATACATTATTTTTTAAATAATCTATATTTTATCGTTGGAATTAAGAATTAATTCGCTAATTATAGGGATATAGTAGATTGTGGCATGAATTGTGTAGAAATATAGTATTTTTTATTGTTTCAAGGAAGATAACGTGAACAAATTACACGTTTTTATGACTTTCGGGGGGCTTCTTTGAAGACACTTGTTTGCTCTTCAATTGATGAAAAGTTAAGAGATAATACCAAGCTGCCTTTAAAAAGTGACAATTATTTTTATCTACCTTCACCTTAATCTTCTCCAGGAAAAGGGAGAGGGCTTAAAGGCATTGTCACGTTTTCAAGGCAACTTGGTATAAAGTTTCTAGAAGCCATGGAGTCAACAACAAATAACCAATACCTGCAATTGGAGGAATTATGGGTAAGATACAAGTATTAACACAAAGTGAAGTAGACACTCCTTCGGCCAACACATTAAAAGAAATATTATTTCAAAAGGATCACCGGGTGATCTCGATTGATTCAGAATCTACAGTAACTGATGCCGTTTCGGTGATGGTAGACAGTAAAATTGGCGCAGTCCTGGTTATGGAAAACGGACAATTGGTTGGGGTTTTTACAGAGCGCGATTTGATGCATCGTGTGGTTCATGCGGGTTTATCCCCTCAACAAACGGGTGTAAAAGAGGTGATGACCAAAAAAATTATCAAAGGCCAACTGTTTATGTCGGTTCATGATGCGGCCTCTCTGATGAGTGAAAACCGTATCCGTCATTTGCCTGTTTTTCATGAGGAACAACTGGTGGGGATTGTTTCTCCTGGAGATCTGATTGCCTGGAAGCTCAAACAATCAGAACAAACGATTCATCAAATGGAAGAGTATTTTCTTCATTAAACCATGTTGTTAAGTCGATCTGATGGTTGTCAAGGAAGCCAAATTGTGTTTTTGAATTTTACGGTACAAAGTACTTCTTGCAATTTGGAGCAACTTGGCAGCCTCAACCAGATTCCCGCCTGTTTTTTGCAAAGCTTGTTGGATCATCATGGCTTCTAGTTCTTGCAGAGAAACAATTTCTCCGTCTTTTAATTTTTGTTGAATACCAGAATTGTTGTTTTTGTGATCGATGAGCATGATATCGTTCTGGCTAAGGATTTTTTTATCAGTATTCATCAAAGCAGAACGATACATACAGTTTTCTAATTGACGGATATTGCCAGGCCACGAATGGTTATATAAAAACTGCTCAGCATCTTTACTGAGTGTGAGGGAAGAACGATTCTCAAGCTTCGTATATTTGTCCAAAAAATGTCTGGCTAGAGGAATAATATCTTCTTTGCGATTCTCCAGATTAGGCAAATCGATTAAAAACAGGGCAATGCGATAGAAAAGATCAATTCGAAATGTTGCCTTTTCGATACTCTCCAGGAGATTCCGGTTGGTAGCAGCAATCACACGAACATCCAGACTGATGCGCTCACTTCCTCCGATTCTCACAATTTCTTTATACTGGAGTACTCTCAGTAGTTTGACCTGAGCATCGAGAGAGAGTTCTCCAATTTCATCCAGCAGAATGGTACCATGATTGGCCTGTTCAAACTTCCCTTTCTTTTGTGTGAGTGCTCCAGTGAATGCTCCTTTTTCATAACCAAATAATTCACTTTCTATCAGGTTGAATGGAATGGCACCACAATTAACAACCACAAAGGGACCTTGGAAAAAGGGGGATTGGTGATGGATGAGATTGGACACAATGGTTTTACCCGTACCACTTTCCCCAGTGATCAAAACCGTTGCTCGGCTTTGTGCTGCCTTTTGGATAAGTTGCTGGACCACTTCCATTTGCTGAGAGTGCCCAACCAATTCAGGACAATCCACGTTGGTGCTGTTTCCCATTTGTTCCTTTTTAAACACAACTACGTATGAGATGTCTGTGGTTTCATGTCAAAATTTATCACGAAATTGAATAGAATGGAATTTCTCTTATATTGTGTTCAAGCGAGGCATATGATATAGAAACTCTTGGGACACAAAAAAACATCTGTTTATGATTATAAAAACTTCAAAACAAAGCAAGGATAAGCCCAAAATCATCTCGTGTCGCACATGGTCTCGAAAAAATTTGATCCTAAAAAATTAAAAAAATTGAATGACCCAGAAAGAAGGAAATTCCAGGATTTCGATTTGATTTGGAAAACTTTGGAGTTGAAGGAACCGGGAACCTTGATAGATATTGAGGCAGGCACTGGTTTTATTACAATCCCTTTCAGTCAAAAAATGAAGAAAGGAAAAGTATACGCTTGTGATATTTCAGAAGAGATGATTACATGGATGCAAGAAAATGTTTCTCCTATGCGCCAGGTCCTTGTGGAACCGATGTTGGTGGATGAATGTAAAATCCCCCTAACCGATGGAGTTATGGATTTGGTGGATATGATCAATCTGCATCATGAATTGGAAAAACCACTCAAAACTTTATCAGAATCTCAACGTTTACTGAAACCAGGTGGAAAAGTGATGACTATTGATTGGAAAAATGAGGAAACTCTTGGAGGTCCTCCTCTTTCTATTCGAATTGATATTCCAACGATTGAGAATCAGCTGAAGGAGTGTGGATTTGATCATATAGATTCTCATGATACTCTTCCATATCATTGCTTTATAACAGGAGAAAAAAATAGGCTATAGGTATGGGGATAGCACAGCGCTTGGAGAACAATATCAGTATCATTTCGATTAATGGGGACTTTGATACAAAATCGATCAAATTGCTACAACAATATGTTCGGGTCTTACTCGAAGAAAAAAATGTAAAGGCTGTTGTGCTAAATCTGAAACAAGTCAAGCGGCTGGATTCTTCGGGAATTGGTATCATCATCGAACAGCATAAATTGTTGGAAACGCACAATTTGCAGCTTTTATTGAGCAATTGTAATCCCGCATATGTTGAAATTCTACAAATGATGCAGTGGGATAAAATACTCAATTTGTTTCAGACTGAAGAAGAGGCTTTGGCCAGTTTAGCATAGGACCTTGACCGTTTTTGTGCAATGAACAACAGGGATGTCATTCATAACAATCAGGTGATTTCTTGTAAAAATTTACCCGTCTTACTGGCGGATGGCCGTCCCGACAGCTCTCCGCAATGGTGTACGAGCTCCGTTTTTTTTAGAGCTTCGGTGTTATTGCTCCGTTGACATAATGGCTTATGTATCCTATGTGATGCCTCGAAATTCTAAAAAAATCTGGTACAATCCGGGCATTGTTATTTTTGGAAATCACCTAAAAGCATAACCCATAATAATTGAGTATGGTGAATACAAAAATCCAATCTCATCTCGATCTGTTGAAACACAAAGAAGAAGTGCGTAAAGAACATACGGTTTTGCTGGTTGATGATGAGAAAGCAAATCTAGAAGTACTGAAACCGATTCTGGAAGAAGACTACCATGTACTGGTTGCAGGAAATGGCAAGGATGCTTTAGCCCTGATTCAACAGAAGGAATACCAGGAATCGATTCACTTGATCATCAGTGACCAACGTATGCCTGAGATGGATGGGATTACCTTTTTAGAACAAACGATTCCCATTATTCCCAGAACCAAACGCATCATTTTGACGGCATACAGTGATGTAGAAGTGATTATCAAAGCAGTTAATCAAGCACAAATTTACAAATTTTTACTCAAACCCGTTGATTTGGAAGATCTGCGCCTGACGGTACAACGGGCCCTGGAAGCGTATGAACTAGAAATATTAAATGCCAGCAAAGACCGTTTTTTTTCCATTGTTGCCCATGATCTAAGAGCGCCACTGCATAGTTTGCTGGGATACTCTGACGTCTTGTCTACTGGTATTGATAAGCTCGATTCCAAACAAATCAGTTTTGCTGCATCACGGATTAACATTTCTGCTCAGCGTTTGTATCAATTTTTGGAAAATTTGTTGGAGTGGGCAAGAATTCAGATGAAGAAGGTCGAAAGCAGGCCGGCTGAGCAAGATCTTCGAAAAATGGTTCAGCATATACTGGAACTTCTGGAAAACAGTGCGTCCTTGAAAGAAATTCATCTTTCGAGCTCCGTCGAAGAAGGCACCATGATATACGCAGACCGGCATATGCTGGAGGTTGTCTTGAATAACCTCTGCAATAACGCAATCAAGTTTACCAACAAAGGAGGAGAAGTACAAATAACTGCTGAAAGACACGATGGGCAGGTGGAAGTCTCGATAAAAGACACGGGTGTTGGCATGGACGATGAAGTCG
The DNA here is from genome assembly GCA_028282505.1 of SAR324 cluster bacterium. Taxonomy (GTDB): domain Bacteria; phylum SAR324; class SAR324; order SAR324; family NAC60-12. The sequence goes on from JANQHV010000097.1 coordinate 8,042, forward strand.
TCCAAAAACTGTTTCGTGTCGAGTGTAGTCAAAGCCAGGTTGGTACTGCTGGAGAGAAAGGAACCGGTTTAGGACTGATTTTGTGCCACGAGTTTATTAAATTGAATCGTGGGAGCATCTCGGTAGACAGTAAGCCTGGAGAAGGAACAACCTTCCGGTTCACATTACCAGGATCGGCATAAGAGATTAAACAGAGGCTGAGGCTGCTTTGATCAATGGTAATAGTCTTTTAAAATCTTCCGTATCGCAACGCTGAGTTATCTGAAATAAAATACTTTCCGTATCTGCAACGACCGCTCCTGCCTGTTCCAACAGGCCAA
>JANQHV010000098.1 GCA_028282505.1 SAR324 cluster bacterium
CTATTCCACATCAGATTCAGTGGTCTGAAGGAATGCTGCTGTCTCCACAACATTTTCAGCAGGATCAAATTTATTTGGAGCGGCTCCTCAGGCATCAGATGGAACAAGTCCTTCCCCACTATTGGGGGATTTTAAACCTCGAAGTGGATGAATCCGCCCTCCTTTCGGGTCATTTGAAATTGGTTTTCCTACAAGCGGTTATGCCTGATGGACTGGTGATTGAGTATTCGATGGAACGAGATCAGGTTTTGGAGTTGGATATCAAATCCGCATTGGATAAATTGAAAGGTAAAACTCATAAAGTTTATCTGTGTGTGCCACAACGTCGTCCAGGAGCCGCCAGCGCCAATGCGAGTATTCGGAGATTTGATTCTCATAAAAAACCTCCCATCGTGGATGACAATACAGGGGATGGGGAAATCAGCATGGAAGAATTGAGCCCACGTTTGATTCTGATGGTGGGTCCAAAACCTTCAGCTCAATACATCTGGATTCCTCTCTTAGAAATCTATCGGGATGAAGATGGAGCGTTTAAAGTAGCCAACTATGTTCCACCACTTTTGAGAGTGACTAAAAAACCGTTTCTGACTATTGATTCTTTAGGGAGACGCCTTGATGATTTAACCAGAGCCATTCGAGAAAAAGTATTGGGCCTTGCCAAAATTTCTAGTGATGAAAAAGGAATGGATGCCTCTGTTAGTTTGGAGCATCGCCGCACTATTTTTCAGTTTGTTGCGTCTCTACCCGAATTAGAAGTATTGATCAATGGTGAAAGGGCTCATCCATTCGCGATTTACCAGGCATTGGCAAGAATGGTTGGTCAAGTGAGCGCACTCTCTTTCAATCCTATTCCAGAGCCACTTCCTCCCTATGATCACAACAATGTGGGACCTGGGATGACACAGGCGTTGAGCATGATTCATCAGATTCTAAATCAAATCAGTTTGGCCTATACCGTCACACCATTTGCTGAAGAAAAAACAGGGTATTTTAGCCTCGAATTGCCAAAACAATGGCCCCATCCCACTCTTTTGCTTGAACTGCAGGGACCAGACAGCCAGACTACTCAAGATTTTGAAAACTGGGTGTCCGGGTGTCGAATCGCATCAGTCTCGGTTTTTAATAAGCTAACCAAACAACGGATGCCAGGAGCCATTCCAAAATTTCTGCCAAAACATGATGGGATGGGAGTTGTCTCTGGACCTGGACGGGCTTTGTTTGAAGTTGCGATTAGTGAAGAAACAATTCAATTGGGTAAAAAGCTCTATATTGTCAACACGCGGTCACGCAATTCGGATTTGGGACCCACGTCGATACTGTTATATATTCCGAATTCACAAAAACCGGAATAACTTTTCAAATCTCTTGAACCTGTTTAGGAAAGATAGTTCGTCGACGGTTTTGCGTCAGAATCAGGTTTTTCAAACAGGTTCTTAACCGTTTATTTTATTATGGCCCACCAAGGTGATTTTTTGATGGACTGCTTCCGTAGCTTTTACCAAGAGTTGATTCAGGTGAAAGACGAGTTGGCGGCAGGGAGTATTCAAGTCGTCAGTTCTGAAAAAAAAGTTGGCATTCGAGAAGCTGATATCGCACCGATTATCCATGAGCGACTCAGCAATCTGTTACGACAACAAGAACATACAGTAAAAGACGAGCGCACGGTTGCTGAGATTGAAGCTTATGAAACCGCACAATATATCATGGCCGTCCTGATTGACGAAATTTTCCTATTGGAGCTGGATTGGCCTGGACAGAAAAGTTGGGAGCAGTATCTATTAGAAGATCGACTGTTTGATTCTCAAAACGCGGGATTTTTATTTTTCCATAAACTCGAAGTGTTATTGGATAAAAAAGATGGCGGAGAACTTCAAGAAGGGCTGGCGGCTCTTTTTCTTTTTGCTCTACTTTTGGGATTTCAAGGGTGTTACCGATTTGGTGGAGGAGCTATTTTGAAAGAATACCGACATAGACTTTACCGTTTGCTAGGAAACCGAAAACGTGATTTGGAAACGCCTCTGTTCGGAGAAGCCTATGACTTTTTGTGCAACCCCCCTGAGACAGTTCGTTTGGCTCCTTTGGGACGCTGGTACAAAATTTCGATCATTCTGTTCCTTAATTATTTATTGATAGGAGCGTTGGCCTGGATGTGGTGGATTTCCGATTTATGGAACTTCTTTAATTGACCTAAAGGAAGTCATGGATACTTTGAATAGATTCGCAAAAACTTCGTTGAGCTGGCTTCCTGGGGGAAGAAAATTGGTTGAAGCTTGGAAAAATGTTTTTGCAGAAGAGCAACTTTGGATACTTTCCGGCTTGGTATTTAGTGTCCTCCTCATTTTCTTTTTTATTGTACTGGCAGTCATCCGTGCTTCCTTAACTGGAAAAAAGAAGCCCAAAATTGAAAAAATAAAACCTTTCAATTTTCTGCGTTTTTTTCATCCCGAAAATAACTTCATTCCTTTATTGGATGCGCTCAGACAGTTAAATACAGGAAATGAATGGCGTTATCGAACACCATGGTATTTATTGATTGGCCCTCCCAACACAGGGAAAAGCAAATTGCTTTCCAGCCTTCAATTGAAGCAACCTCAGTCCAATTTGTTGGAAAAACTCAAAAAACTCAAAGTTCGTGGCTCTCAGCTTTGGTGCTTTCGCAAAGGAGTGGTCGTTGAGATGCCTGGTGCTTTTTTTGATGAGGAAGACAGTCGGCAAGAAGATCGTCAATGGCGCCGATTGCTGGAAAGTATTTACGCAATCCGGTCAGAACGTCCCATCGATGGTTTGATTATTACCATTTCTATTGATGAACTACTCCAAGGGAAGAGCAGTGTTATTGAAAGCACCGGAGAGCGATTTTACTATCGTTTATGGGAGATACAAAAACAATATGCTTTTGTGCTTCCTGTCTATGTGTTGGTTACCCAGTGTGACAAGCTGAAAGGCTTTTCCGCATTTTGGAAAACTTTCGATTCTGAACGATTGGAAGAAATATTTGGCTGGTCAGTTCCCTATTCAGTCGATGCTAAATTTCAAATCATTTGGGTGGATGAGGCTTTTCAAACCTTGAATCACCAATTACAACAGGCCCAATCGTTAAGCGCTTCAAATGGGGAGGTTATTGAAGAGATGGATTATTTTTTTAGCTTCCCTACCTACTTTCAACAACTCCAAACTCCTATCCGTACCGTTTTGGAAAAAACATTCTTAGAGACATCACACCATGAGTCTTTTGTTCTCAGAGGGATCTATTTTACAGGAGAATCACCACACCCCCCTAAAAAAGAGACCAGTCCATTAACAGATTCTGTCAAGGTTTCCTTCATCAATCAATTATTTGACAAGAAAATCTTTGCTGAACCCAATATTGCCCATCCCACATTTCGTCGCGTCTTTTCTAACAATCGTTATATCCGGCGATTACAAACCACAATGGTGATCGTTTTTTTGGCATTATTGGGTTTACTGGCTTGGGATGGGTACCAAATTGACTCTCAAGCCACCTCCTTGAAACAATCACTGAAACATATTAGAATGGTCTCTTCGATTGATGATCAGGAAGATGCGAATAATTCAAATGTAGCTCTTGAGTTATTGCAACAACTTTCTGAAATGGAAGCGCAAAGCACTTGGCGCACATCAATGTTAAGTTCTTGGATTATTCCTTTGGATCAAAAAATAGTGAAATATCTAACCCAAACGGTGTTTGAAAATGGGATTTTTGGCGCAATTGCCAAGGGATTGTCTGAAAAATTGCAAATGGTAAAACAACCCGTTCACTCGCAGTTGGAGCTAAAATCTAAACTCCAATTATTATTTGATAAAGATGCCGCTTTTCCAAAAATAGAACCCTATCTCAATCAAGGAGGTGTGGAAGATACCCCCGAATTTCAGGAAATGATCGCCTATTTGGATCGTTTGCTAATTTTCGAAAAAGAACGGAGTCGGTACCTCGAAATTTCAGGAGTTCAAACAGGCCCCAGTGATAGTACCGCTGATTTGAAAACTTTAGCGGATTTGATCCAATACTTGTATCAAATTACACCTACAAGCGAATTGACAGCCAATTCGACATTGTACCAAAAAGCGTTGCGCCATTCGGTGTATCGCCCCTGTGCCATCAATGCGCCAGAACGGCAGAAAATGGGATGCAGTCTAAAAGTTGAAGAATTTTTTAAAGGCCCTGAAAGGTACCACAAACATATTCTGCAGCACCTGAATAAGGTCGGGGATAAGCTGTTTTTGAAACTGGTGAAGTATACATCCGACAAAGAAATGCAAAGTTTGGGTCGGCAATTGGACTGGATGACAGAAACACCTCCGAAAAATATTTCGGCTGTACAAAAAGGAATACTTGCGTCAAATATGCAAAATTTTCATGCTTGGGTTGCCAGTCCATCACAGTATTGGATTACCCGTGACGATCCTGTATTTCAAATGGAAACCCCCTGCGGTACCGTACAAAATGCTATTCTACAACGCTGGAATACTTTACACTCGTTATATGGTTACCCTTCCTCCAAAAATATTCTATTACCCCAATATGATAATAAGAATTGTATCAAAATAGCTAAAGAAACGCTCACTTCTTACCGCACAAACTCACTTGGCACTATCATGGAGACTGGTGATGAAATGGTGATTTCCTCTGCCATTCTTGGGATGATGGAGGCGATTGAAGTTTTCAGTGCCATCAACTTTCCAGAGTTTAGTTCATCCATGCCAAGAATCTCAGAAGCTGACACTTATCGTTGGGACCCTGTCATGCTTCAAAAAGCCATTAAGCTTTTGCATCAATTCCAAACGTTGTTCGATAAAATTTTGTCCCGTCTGCCTCCTGAGTGGCAAGAAGTGGTGAAAGAGAATATTCATCTACGAGGACAAACCGCTTTAGCCAAAATCTTGAGTCGGGCAAGGGTTCCGATTGAGCAACCAGGTTCTCAGCAAAGTTTGATCCTGCCTGTTGCAACCAAAGAGGCATTGATTGCAAAACGAGTGAGAAACTTTCGAAAGGTTTCCCCACTTCTCCTTGAGTTGCGTTCTTTGCTCCTTCAGCAATCGTTCAATGATCTTTTTTCACAGGTGACTCAGGATAGTCGCGATAGCGTGTTTCAACTGTTGGAAAGCTTGAGTGAGTTGGTTGCCAGCAGCCGTTTGTATGAAGTGTTACAACCAATCGACTATCAAGGAAAACACTTTACAAAAATTCTTTTCAATCTTTCTGATGAAGGACAAATTGACGATTACTTAAGCTCTCAACAACAGCGTTTGAATTTTTTGGGATTGAATTATGCTGATCCTCTGATTGTTTATTTACTCAACACCCAGCCTGTTGGAATTCGGACACCTTCTGGAAATCGAGAATGGAAGTTATGGCAAGATACCCTGGTGGAATTGGATCTTCTCCGCAACAAAAACCCCGAAAGTCAACCAAACCAAATGGCTCTCTTTTTTAAGAATCAACTAACAGAGCTTACTCCAGAAAACTGCCAAACCGACTGGCCGATTGTGAATTATAATCAAATGGGGTCCGATTGGTTTTCTCAAGCCCGTCTTGCGATCTTAGAAGAAGGCTTCGAAGTTTGTCAAAATTTACAGGAGCAGACCATTCGAGATCAATATCAAAGCGTTGCACAACAATTTAATCAAACCTTGGCGGGTCGATACCCCTTTTCCCAAGAAAAGACAAATCGCCCTGGCGTGACTCTAGAGGAAGTTGCCAATTTCTTTTCAGAGTATCAGGAACAGAGGAAGGGGTTGGAACAACGCTTGTTTCATTTAACTGATATCGACTATCAATATCAAGAGCCGCATGACTTTATTCAGTCTTTGAACCAGGTTTCTGATTTTTTTGCAGCAACGTTGCTTCAACAAAAAGGGAAAATTCCAAGGTCTGTGTTTGTTGAAGCCGATTTCACCCCCATGCCTGGGCAAACCCTGGCTGAAGAGCAAATCATTCGACGAAGTTTGCTGGCCGAAGAGCAGTTGCTTTTAGATTCTCAGAAACCAACTGAACCATTTTTTTGGCCTTATGGGGCCCCATTTTCTTTCAATCTCACCTGGGCTCAAGAGTCACCTTTTCTTCCCATGCCCTTGAAGGGAGAAAATTTTCCCAAAGTAATAGGACGCACTATTACTTTTGAAAAGCAAAAAGATTGGGCATTGCTCCATTTTATTGAGCAATTTACTTCAGATGAGGATCCCTTTCGGCTTCAATATCCAAATAGCCGTTTATTAGAGTTTTCAATCCCTGTGATGCCAAACACCAAAGGACAAAATTCCAACCAGCAACAAGGTGAGGTGACTGTTTTTCTGAGGCTTTGGTTTCAAGGGATTGATCCTGAAACTCAACAAATCCGCTACCTTCATATACCCGAAAGCTTTCCTAAACGAGCACCGAAACTTTCAGATTAATGGAGAAATCCCTATGTTGAACTCAGAACTGGAACAATCGTTGGCAACCCGTATCCACAAACACCTGGGAGTGGATTTGCAAACGTTACTTCAACCAATCAGTCAAAAAAATCCTTCAGGGAGTGATTTAAAAGATAGTAAAGTCTATAGTTTGATAAAAGAAGCCCGAAAAGAAGATGATGCCTCGCTCCCTCAAGGAGTGTGGACTCATGAATTCAAAAAAGCCGATTGGGCCAAAGTAACAAATTGGAGTGTGCAAGCATTGAGTGAGCAGAGTAAGGATTTACAGATTGCGGTTTGGCTCTTAGAGGCTCAGTTGCATCGTAAGGGGTTTGCTGGTCTGGCCCCTTGTTTTTATCTGATAAAAAAGCTTTGCGAAACCTATTGGGAAAGCCTTTATCCTCGGATGAAATCAGGCGATGTGGAATATCGTACCAACTTGTTTCGGTGGATCAACCAAAAGCTGTTACCGGCAGTACGTTTGATCCCGGTGACAGTGAGTGGGCGTTCAGAGCGAGAGATGACTTGGTCTGATTGGGAAATGGCATTACTGCAAGAAAAATCGAAACTGGGAGAATCGCAAGAAAATAAGGTAACGAAACAAAAATTTCTTTCTTACGTCACATCCACTCCTGTCGAACACTATATGGAGTGGTATTGTGAACTCTCAGAAACTCTGATCACGGTGGATGCTTTGGTAGAATGTCTCGACAAACGCTGTGGCAATGAATCACCAAGTTTGGGGCATTTTCGAACATTATTGGAAGACATTCATGGCATGATGGCATCCCAGTTGAAAAGTCGAGGTGTTTCCATTGAAGAAAACGATAGTCCCGTTGATTTGGAGCAAGAAGAAAATGATGGACCACAACAATCTCCCTCCGTACTGCCCTCACAACAGGCAGTGCAAAGTGCAGGACCGCCGAGGTCACGTCAAGAAGCTTATGTTCGGCTTGGCGAGATTGCTGATTATATTGTCAACAGTGACCCCCATAGCCCCGTGCCTTACCTTCTCAAGCAGGCTATCTACTGGGGAACACTGGATACCAAAGAACTGTATGAGCATTTGTTCATTCATTGTCAGGGACAAATCAATATTTTTGAAGTTCTTGGACTAGACATCAAGGTTGACCAATCCACTTGATCCCTTCAGTTTCAACTGCCTTAGGAAGGCGACAGAAATAACTTACACGAATTTGCACAGGATTTTTTTCGATTTTTAAGCGGTCCGTCGATACGGCGATGGATCGTCTGCGTAGTCGAACTACGTGGGCGATGCATCAACGCAGGAAATCGGAATAAAAGACAAGTAAATGTGTAAGCTATTTAGAGAACAGATCGGTCCAAATTACGATACTGCAGGGCCTCGGTGATATGAGGAGTATCGATCATTTCGGTTTCTTCTAGATCCGCTATGGTTCGAGCCACTTTTAAAATCCGATCATAAGCTCTTGCGCTCAAGCCCAGTTTTTTCAAACCCATTTGCAATACATTCTGTGCGGCTGGTGTTGGCTGTGCATATTGCTCAATTTCACTGGGCTTCATTTCTGCATTGTTGCGTGTATTGGAATTTTGGAATCGTTTCGTTTGCAGCATCCTGGCACGCACAACACGTTTCCGGATCATATGAGAGGTTTCTCCTTTCCTTTGATCAGACAACTGTTCGTAATCAACAACAGGAACCGTTAATTGAAGATCAATGCGATCCAATAGAGGGCCTGAAATGCGAGAACGGTATTTCTGAATCTGGGCAGGAGTGCATTGACATTCCTTTTTAGCATGAGACAGATTTGTACTTCCCCAATACCCACAAGGACAAGGATTCATTGAAGCAAGCAATAAAAAGTTACAGGGAAATTCCAGGGAAAGGGCAGCACGGGCTACAACCACACGCCGGTCTTCTAAAGGCTGTCGTAATAATTCAAGAACGTTGCGTGGAAATTCAGGTAGCTCGTCTAAAAATAGAACACCATTGTGACTGAGAGAGATTTCTCCAGGTTTGGGGATGGAACCTCCTCCTACTAATCCCGCAGAAGAGATGGTATGGTGGGGAAAACGAAAGGGCCGGGTTGCCAACAGTGCCGTCTCATCGGGTAAATGGCCAGCAATACTGTGAATTTTAGTGATTTCCAAGGCTTCTTCAAAGGTAGGGGGAGGCAGGATCGTTGGCATTCGGCGAGAGAGCATGGTCTTTCCTGAACCAGGAGGTCCAATCATTAGCAAATTATGGTTGCCACTAGCAGCCACCTCCAGGGCCCGCTTGATATACTCCTGTCCTTTGACGTCTTGAAAATCTTCTTCATAGAGCTGCTGTTTTTCAAACAACGAATCGATGTCATAGTCGTTTGGCAACAATTCAACTGTTCCCTGGAAATACTGGACAACTTCTTTTAAGGAAGACACTGGCAATCTCTGAATCTCCGAAACGACGGCGGCTTCTGCTTCGTTTTCTCTGGGCAGAATTAATCCTGCTAATCCCTGATCTCTGGTTGCCACAGCCACTGGTAACGCTCCACGAATGGGTCTGATGTTTCCGTCCAACGAAAGCTCCCCGGTGATCATGTATTGACTTAATTTTTCGACAGGAAAAATGCCTAAGGCGCCCAGGATGGCCACGGCAATGGGTAAATCGAATCCTGAACCAATTTTACGCAAATGGGCTGGAGCCAAATTGACAACAATCTTGCGGACGGGCATCTGAAAGCCAGAATTGTTGATGGCTGCCATGACCCGATCTCG
>JANQHV010000113.1 GCA_028282505.1 SAR324 cluster bacterium
ATGAGGCCATGGCACTGCATAAAAAGCAAGAATCGCTTTGTGAGCAATTAGGAGACAAAGCCAGACTCTCTGCCTGTTATGGCAATCAGGCGGTGATTCTTCAGGCTTGGGGGATACTCAATGAGGCCATGGCACTGCTGAAAAAGCAAGAATCGCTTTGTGAGCAATTAGGAGACAAAGCCAGACTCTCTGCCTGTTATGGCAATCAGGCGGTGATTCTATCGGATTGGGGGATACTCAATGAGGCCATGGCACTGCATCAAAAGGAAGAATCGCTGAAAGAGGAATTAGGCGATAAAGCCAGACTCTCCCGAAGTTATGGCAATCAGGCGTTGATTCTTCAGGCTTGGGGGAAACTCGATGAGGCAATGGCACTGCATCAAAAGGAAGAATCGCTGAAAGAGGAATTAGGCGACAAAGCCGGACTCTCTGTCTGTTATGGCAATCAGGCGGTGATTCTATCGGCTTGGGGGAAACTCGATGAGGCGATGGTACTGCATCAAAAGGAAGAATCGCTTTGTGAGGAATTAGGCGACAAAGCCGGGCTCTCCCGAAGTTATGGCAATCAGGCGGTGATTCTTATAAAGTTTAAAAAATACCGTAAAGCTATGGAATTTTTAGAAAAAAAAGAAATCTTTAATGAAGAAATGCAAAATCGTACTGGGCAGGTGCAAAGTATTTTACAACAAGCCAATATCTCGTTTCGTCGGTTGCGGTTTATTCGAGGTTTTCAATTGTGGGTAAAGTCCTTCAAACTAATTATGAGCTTCACAGATGAAGAGCAAAAGCTTTTTATCATTCAAATGACCAAGGAGGGGAGTCGGTTGCGGAAATTGATGGATTGACAAGATTAATGATATAAAAGTGGCTCGTTATGGATCAAAGGATGTTTTCAGATGCAGGCAGATATATTCGGAAAGTTGTCCCTCCAGAAAATTGCTTATCATGTTCGAGCGAAGAAATTTCCTCTCCAGAAGCAATAGGTGGAATAAGAGCCCTCTCCACTGCAATTTGACTATCCACTTCAATATATCCTTCTGTCTGTTCCACAATTCCCTGTACCATAAATAAACCTAAACCAACTCCTTGTCCAACGTCTTTTGTGGTAAAAAAAGGCTCAAAAATATGTTCCAGATTATCTGGAGAGATTCCAATTCCCGTGTCTTGAATACTTAGGCAAACGAAAGTTCCTGTTTTTTTCTGACATATTGTCAACAGTCCATTGTTGTTTTTGGTTCCATGGGCATGAAAAGGTTGATAGTGTGAAACATTTTCTATGGTAATCGTGAGTTCTCCCCCATTTGGCATTGCATCTCTAGCATTGAGACAGAGACTTTTGAACATCTGGCGCATTTGTTCAGCATTGGCCATAATTGGGAAAATCTGCATTTTGATTTCTTCTCTGATCGTAATGGAAGCAGAAAATAAGGGTTTCAGTTGGTTGAGTTCTTCTTCAACAAGGTGGACGAGCTGGAGTGGTTTGCGTTCCATATTGGATTTATGACTAACCAGCATCACTTGCGAAACTAATTCTTTCGCTTTTTTGGCAGCCTGGATGACTCGCTCCAAGTAATCCGTTTCTTTGCTTTGTGGGTCCAGTGATGATTGGACTCGTTTTGTGAAGCCAAGGATCGGTACCAGTAAATTATTGAATTGATGGGCAACACCACCAGCCAATGTGCCCAATGCTCTCATTTTTTGTGCCTGGTGGAGTTGATTTTCCAGTTGCAACCGCTCTTCTTTTATTTGTCTGCGTTCTATTGCATATCGAATCGTTCTCTCTAATAAGTCTTCATTCACTTTCCCTTTCACTAGATAATCTTGTGCTCCTAACTTCATTGCCTGGACAGCAATGAATTCATTACCTTGCCCAGTCAGCATAATGATAGGAATGGAAATATCGTCATTTTCTTTTCTAAGTAACATTAAAAATTCCAATCCATCCAAGTCAGGCAGACTATAATCCAAGATGATACAATCTGGAGTTTCTGACTGACACACCGCCAAACCCTCTTCTCCTTCTTCTGCTTCCAGGACGATATATTTCTGTTGAGAATTTGCTTTTAAATACCTTTGTAGTGTTTTTCTGTCTTCAAGATTGTCATCAATAATCAGGATTTTTAATGTCTTTTTATCCATCGAAATCACTCCGCTGGGGGTAAAATAGAGATCCCAAGCCAATAGTCGGTCAGACGGATGATAGCATCAAGAAAACGTTCGAATTGAACGGGCTTTTGTACATAACTATTAGCTCCTAAACGATAACACTCTTCAATATCTCTTTTATCATTAGAAGTGGTCAACACAATGACAGGAATTCTTTTCAGGTGCTCATCTATCTTTATCTTCTGTAACACCTCCCGGCCATCAATGCCTGGTAAATTCAAATCCAGCAAGATGACAGAGGGGGTAGGGAATTTATTGCTATCGACATAATCACCACGGTGATAAAGATAATCTAAGGCAAGATCACCATCTTCACATCGTTGGATTTGATTGGCAATCTTTGCTTTGCGAAATGCTCGAGTGGTGATTTCAAAGTCAACATCATTATCTTCGATAATCAAAATAATCTCTTGAAATTCAACTAGCACATTGGTTCCTTTGAGAGAGTAAAATAAAAAGTGCTTCCTTCACCATAGGTGGATTCAACCCAAATTCGACCACCATGACGTTCTAAAATTTTTTGGACAAAGGTAAGACCAACGCCTACTCCACCACCAAACTTATTGCGGCCATGAAGCCGTTTGAAAATACGAAAAATGCCATCAAAATGCTTCTCGCGAATGCCAATTCCATTATCACGCACATAAAAAATAAAAGATTGGGCATTGCATCCTATTTCAATCCTCTTGTCCGGTTGATCATTGTATTTGACTGCATTGGAGATTAAATTATGAAACACTTCCTTAATTCGAACATAATCACATTGAACAATTGGTAACAATTGAGGAATATCAATACGGACATTTTGCTCTTCCAAGAGGAGAGAAAGTCGCTCTTTCACTTCATCAATAACCTCGTTGAGATTAGTTGCTTGATAAGCAAGTTCTGCCCGCCCCACTCGGGAATAGTAAAGTAACGAATCTGTCAAATCGGACATCCGTTGACTCAGTTGAGCCAGGGTTTCTAATTTGGCAACTCCTTCTTGATCTAACTTGTCTTCGTAGTCTTCCAGGAGAAACTTTGAAAAATTGTGAATACCTCTCAGGGGTTCTTTCAAATCGTGGGAAGCGATATACGCAAAATCCTCTAAATCACTGTTGCTCTTCTCCAGTTCCTCCGCATATAGCTGTAATTTCTTTTCTGCTTGCTCCCGCTGATGAATTTCTTTTTGTAGCTGTTCATTGGTTTCGAGAAGTTCTGCAGTTCTTTCTTTTACTAGATCTTCTAAATGTTCTTGATGTTTCTGCAATTCCTGATGGAGTTGCTCTTGCTGATCATATAGTGCTTTTAAATTGATAGTCATTTGATCAAACTCTCTGGAAAGATCACCAATTTCATCTTGTGTTGTAGTAGCTACCCGATGATTCAAATTCCCTGTCCCAATCATTTGAGCACCTGCCTGGAGTTTTGCAATGGGCCGGACAACTCTCCGGGACACAAAAAACGAAACAACAGCAATAATGATTGTAATCAATCCGACCAACAAAGTGATGATGATATTGGCATTTTGTTGTGCTTCTGTGACTTCTCTCAAACTATGATCCTTCAAGCGTTGGGCATTGGCAACCATCACTTGTGAATGCAATAATGACTGGGTTACCAATCTTCTCTCAATTTCTAAAAGCATGGTTTTTTCTCCTGGTGACATTTCTGTGTAGGTATTGGCAACTAATCTGGAAAAAACTAGCTTGGTATCTTTGTAGTCTTGCTGGATCGCTTTCAAAAAGGCTTGTTCCTCTGGTTTGATAAACACGGTGGAACGTTCCAGTAACTTGCCCAGTGAAACGTGTTTTGCATACCATTGTATCTTTGCCCGCTCTTCACGGTGTAGCAGATAATCGCTATTGACAAGATTCAGCTCAAATATTGCTTCTACTATTTTTCCACTTATTTTCTCTTTTTCAATTGCATCATTCATTTGCTGAGAGATGACATAAAAGACCAGGCCAAGGACAATCATCAACCCTATAGAAAGGATCGCATTGATTTGTAGTATCGTTTTGATTTTCATCTTTTTATGTCCTACCGGATGGATTTGGTCATATTTTGGTCCAGTTTCTTTTACAAACTCTTGATCGCCTCTTTGCGTCATTCCGGGCAATGCCTGGTGCGCCAGCCCGGCCGCAATCCGGGTGCTCCAAACAAGATATGGATCCCGGACAAGCGGTCGGCGTTCCGATCTGGGATGACACGTTAGTGGACAACATTATGATCATACCCTACCGGATGATGGTAATTGCACTGGGTTTTACTTTTTCTAACGCATCTAAATACAGAAAGTTCAAATAATTAGGAACCTTTTGTTGTTTAATCAGATTGTTTCGAATTCTCCACCGCGCCTGGTCTTCCATGACAACAATCAGAGCTTGAGGAAAATCCACTCTAAAATCATGCT
>JANQHV010000446.1 GCA_028282505.1 SAR324 cluster bacterium
GCCACACAGCCAGATCAAAAGTTGTGTTGGCTTCTTGTTGTGCCAGGTGACGTGCTTTTTCAAACGGGTCGGCTTCTCCACTAAGATCGACCTGTACAATCTCCCATTTAACGTCGTGGTGAATTTTCTGACGGGGTTCTCCATCAATGACCACAAAACTGGTGCGTAACGATTCATGCCGCTCAATCATGAGTTGAAAGGCTTTTTGCCATGCATCTACATCCAGTGAACCTTCCAGGATGTAAGCCCCTGGAATATTGTATGTGCTCTTATTCGGTTCAATCTTATCCAATACCCAAAAACGCTTCTGCCCATTGGATACCGGATAATCGTCTTGAGCTGGTAGGACGGGAATCGCTTCAAATGTTGTTTTTTCCATTTTGTCCAGAACATTGGCCAACTCCCGGATGGTTGGTGCAGCGAACAAATCCGGCACATTGAGGGTACAGCCCAATTGTTTCTGGATACGAGAAAGAATTTGGATGGCTTTGAGGCTTTGCCCTCCCAGTTCAAAAAAATTATCATCAATCCCAATGGATTCGTGTTCCAATATCTCACAAAAGATGTCCACCAACGCCGTTTCTGTCGTATTCCGTGCTTCGGCAAATTCAGCTTGAGTTTGCACAACCTGCAAGGGATTCGGCAATTGGCTTTTGTCAATTTTTCCACTGGTGGTTAATGGAAATTCAGGCAGCATCACAAAGTGTTCCGGGATCATGTAAGCGGGTAAGGTATCTTGCAGAAATTTCTTCAAATCTGGGACATTGAGAGATTCCTTGGTTTCTCCTTGAGGTACATAGTAAGCGATCAATTCCAGATAACTGTCCCTCAGGTTTTGAGCCAAGACCAGGGCATCAGAAATTTGAGGATGAGCGACTAAGGTAGTTTTGATCTCCCCCAATTCCACCCGATGTCCTCGGATTTTAATTTGATCGTCAATACGTCCCAAAAATTCTAAGTGTCCATCCGGCAACCAGCGTCCCAGGTCTCCCGTTCTATACAATCGCTCGTTCGCAACAAAAGGATGAGCAATGAATTTTTCCTCGGTCAATTCAGGGCGATTCAGGTAACCACGGGCTAATCCTACACCCGATAAACAAATTTCGCCTGAACATCCTGGAGGAAGCAATTCCTGATTGGACCCAAGTACCCAGATTTTATTGTTGATGGTGGGGGTACCAATGGGAATACTGCCTTGATAATCCCGATTAGGATCGACCCGATGGTAAGAAGCGCAAACCGAATCTTCTGTGGGACCATAAGCATTGATATATTGCAAATGCCGACTATAGGCCAAAGCATCCTGCACTACCGCCGCTTCTCCAGCAGTGACAATGGTTTTCAAACGCTGCATGACTCGTCGATCCAACAAATTTAGATAAACCGGAGGGATTGTGATCACATCAATTTCAAATTCTGAAATATAGGCTTCAAACATTCGACTGTCTTGAATGACCTCTTTTGGGATGGGGCACAAAGTCGCACCTGCAAAAAACGCCATGAAGGTTTCGTACATTGACGCATCAAATGAAGGGGAAGCAAACTGAGCGATCCGATCAGACGACAACACACCAAAGCCCTGGATTTGGGAATACACCATGTTGATGAATCCTTTGTGTTCCAGCATCACGCCTTTGGGTTTTCCTGTAGATCCAGAGGTGTAGATCACATAAGCCAACTGGTTGGATCGTACCCCATAGTCCACATTTTCTGTCACTTCCTCAACCTCTTCTAATTGCAAATCGATGGCAAAAAGTTCTCCTGAAAGGTCAGGAAAACTGAAAAGATCATCAGAGTGCACTACCAGCACACGCGCCTGGGCATCTTCGATCATGAAAGTGATCCGAGCTGCAGGATAATCGGGGTCGATGGGCAGATAACTTCCTCCAGCTTTCATGATGCCCAACATGGCAACTGGAAGCCACTCGGAACGGTTCAACAGGACTGCGACAGGTTCTTCCTTCTGCAAACCATGCTCTTCCTTCAAGTACCGGGCAAATTGATTGGCTTTGGCATTCAATTCGGCATAACTGACTGCATGATCCGGCAGAAGAATCGCTATTTGATCAGGTGTGGATTCGGCCCATTGTTCAATCACAGCTTGAAGCGTCTCAGGCTCAGGCAGACTTTTCTCTGTTTTGTTGAATGTTTCTAAACTTTCCAATTCAGAATCACTGAGCAACTGAAGCTCATTGAGAGAGTGCTCCGGGGTTGACAAATAGTGCAACATCTTCAGTAAGTGCTGCTGAAACGCTTGCAGGAATGCTTCATCGATTTGAGCACATTTGGCTTCCACTGTCAGATTCAATCCTCCTTGCCCATCATGTGTAATCGAGAGAGTCAGGTCATAGGTCTCCTGTTTCGAGATTTCCTGATGCAAGGAAGGAAAACAGACCAGTACATTGCTCAAACTGGTTGGAGAATTTCCGAAGAAACTTTGGGCAGGAAAATCCTGGTATTGATAACTTTGGACAACGGTTTCTTTCATGGAATTCAGCAAATCTTTGAGCATTCCGCCTGCCAACCTAGAGGTGATGAGTGAAACCACCTCTTGTCCATCAGAGCTTCCTTGCTTGAGGCATGGTGTGTCGATGATCCCGTAAGCCTGGGATTCATAAAAATAGAACACCTGCTGAATTGCAGAGAGCAAAACGACAAGAATTCCCAAATCCTGATCATTGGCAATGGATTTGATTTGGGTGACAGTTTCTTTAGGAAGTGACCATGCTACAGTCTGGACAGCTTGGGATGCCGAAGCCGTGGGATAAAATCCATGGACACAAAAAGGTTCTTCGATCTCTGCAAATTTTGCTTTCCAAAAGTCGTAGTGAGATTCATAATTTTTTCCGGAATACCGGGCTTTGTCATTCTGCTGCATCTTTCTCCTTCATTTGCACAAAAACACCATTCACCCCAAATTGGGCATGTTGAACTGCTCCAAAAAAATTCCAAAGGTGAGCACCACAATCAAAAGATCACTGTCAAAGGGCATATTGATTTTGAACCCATCGGCGGCATATATTTTTTTCAGGCGTTCAATGGTATCTGGATCAAAATATCCTTGCTTTCGAATAGTTTCATAGGACAACAGGTCATTGATCCATTCAATATTTTGACGGATCAGATAAGGACTCCCTGGGGCGACAAAAGCAAATTTTTCTCGATCCACAATAGCTTGAGGAAGGTGGCGTCGGGACATTTTTTTCAAAATATATTTTTCAACGAGTCCGTTGAGTTTGAGGTGAGGTGGGATGGTTTTCACATACTCGATCAGATTGATGTCCAGAAAAGGATAGCGTGCTTCCACCGAATTGGCATAAGCGACTCTATCCCCGTGATCGGCCAACAAATGGTCGGACATTCTCAATTTAAAATCGAGATAAGACCGGCGATGAAGTGCAGGCCGATTTTGCAATTTAGAATGATCAACCAGCCCCTCCCGTACCGAATTGAAATCGGCAAATTGCTCTCGTACTGCATCGGAATAGAGCATGAGCTTGGTTTCTCGAAATTCATACTGTTTTTTTTCATAAAAGAAATCTTTGTCTCCCCACAACTTTTTTCGTTCTTCTTCTTCCAGCAGCGTTTCCACATCATACGGTGAATCATCGGCCATCCATGTCCTTTGTTCATCAAAACGGTAGCCCACATAGCCAGCAAACAACTCATCCGATCCTTCCCCTGTCAAAATCACTTTCATTCCGTTGCGATGTACGTTTTCTGAAAGTGCCAGAGAACAAGTGTTGTAACACTCTTTGAGCGGTGTCTCTGCACAATAGACAGCTTGCTGCAAGCGGCTGCTGATATCCTGCCAGTCGAACACGATTTCATGATGGTAAGAATTCACCTGTTCTACTAAAAGCTGCTGAAATCGACGTTCATCAATCTCATTCTGTTCAAAACCAATAGAGAAGGAATGCCGTCGCTGCTCTGGAAACAGTTCATGAATCATGGCGGCTACCAGAGAGGAATCCAGCCCTCCACTCAAATAAAACCCCACCGGCACATCAGCAATCATGCGGTATCGAATCGATTGCAGTAACAGCGCTTCCAACTGTTCCACATAGGACTCTTCTGATTGTTCAGCAACATTCTCTGTCGGGTATTCCAAATCCCAATATTCGTTCACTTGAACTTTGCCGACTTCCACTTTGATCCAGTGCCCTGGTTTCAATGCGTGAATTCCTTGAAACATGGTGGTCGGACTGACCACTCCAGGAAAAGAAAGCATTTGATCCAAACCTTGCAGATTGACACGACGTTGTACCAGGGGATGGTTCAGCAAAGCCTTGATCTCAGAAGCAAACAAAAACACGCCATCCACTTCCATATAAAACAAAGGGGCAATCCCCACATGATCTCGTGCTAAAAAGAGAGTTTGTTTTTGTTTGTCAAAGATGGCAAACGCAAATTGTCCGTTCAAACGCTTGACAAAATCGACTCCTTCTTCCTCATAAAGATGATTGAGAACTTCCACATCACAATGGGTGTAAAATTGATGCCCTTTGCTCTCTAATTCACTTTTCAGTTCTTTAAAATTGTAAATCTCTCCATTGCACACTGAAACCAGAGATCGATCCTCATTGAATAAAGGCTGGTTTCCCGTTGTCAAATCAATGATAGCGAGACGTTTGAAGCCCAAGCCGACTTGATTTTCAACAAAATAGCCTTCATCGTCAGGCCCCCGATGAAGCAGGGGCTGCATCATGGTTTTCAACACTTCCTGGCAAGGTGGATGTTTCTGATAAAAATCGAAAATCCCGCCAATACCGCACATAAAATACTCCTTTGAGGTTGGATATTATTTCTATTTAAAATTCTTCTCCCAGTTCATCAATGGCTTCCAAAAAAGCTTTCTGCTCATGACGCTGGGCAGAATTGAGGAACAACGCATCCAAATTCTGGAGAGGGCGTTCTGCATCTTCAACAATCACTTCAAAAAGTTTGCGCAGTTGTTTTGCGAAACGCTCCACCGTTTCAGCATGAAATAAGGATGTTTGATACTCAATCCAGGTGATTAATGTTGTGCCGATTTCCTCAAAATTGAAGGTCAGGTCAAACTGGCTGGTCACAATCTCATCTTTAAAAAAACGAGTCTGAACCTCATGCATGTCCAAAGAATAATCATCGTTGTTCTGCAAGATGACCATCACGTCAAATAAAGGATTGCGTGAAGGGTTCCGAGGCAACTCCAGGGTTTCCACGATCAAATCGAAAGGATACTCCTGATGTTCATAGGCCGCAGTAGCAGAAGCTTTGACTTGTTCCAGCAGGGATTGGAAACTGTCATGGCTGGTCACCCGATTACGCAAAGGCAGGGTATTCAAATAAAAGCCAAACTGGTTTTCCAGGTCAGGGTGATTTCTCCCGGCAACAGGAGTGCCTATGATGATGTCTTCCTGACCACTCAGATGGTACAACAGGACCGTGACCAATGAGGTCATGACCATGAAAGGGCTCACTTCCCATTCACCACACAGCCCATAGACCCGTTTGAACAACTCCGGTTCCAGGGAAAATTTGACACGGGAAGTCTCGTGTGTCAATTGCTCAGGTCGTGGAAAATCATAAGGCAATTGCAGCACGGGTAACTCTCCATCACATTGTTCTTTCCAGTAAGTTTGTTGGCGTTGCATCTCCTCTGAATCCAGCCGGGTATTCTGCCAGGCAACATAATCCCGATATTGGATGGGCAGGGTGGGCAGCTCAATGTCTTGTCCCTGCACCAGGGCATCGTACAACCGCACCATTTCCTTGACCAACAGGACCAGAGACCACCCATCTCCAATGATGTGATGCAAGTTGAACATGAAGAGGTATTGGGTTGCAGCCAATTTGACCAAAGTGACACGAATCAATGGTCCCTGTTCCAGGTCAAAAGGCAGCCATGCTTGCTCGGCTTCATAAGCCCGGGCTGATGCTTCTGGATCTTTTTTTCTGGAAAAATCCACCTCCAGGATTCGAAAATCCAATGTGTCATGGATTTTTTGCCGAAACTCCCCACCTTTACTAAAAAAGGTGGTTCTCAGACTCTCATGCCGTTGGATCAATCGTTCAAAACAGGTTTGCAAGACTGGAATATTCAAGTTTCCTTCCCAGAGATAAGCACTTGGCATGTTATAAACACTGGTTTTTTGCAACTGATCCAGGATGAGCAGGCGTTTTTGTGCATGAGAAACCGCATAATCCGGTTGAGGAGGTAAAGGAATGATCCGGGGAATGGGATTGGCGACACTGTCTTGAATCAAAGCGGCAAGTTCCGAGATCGTTTGGGCATAAAAGAATTCGCGAATGGACACCTCCACTCCCAAATCCTGCGACAGGCGGTTGATCATTCGGGTGGCAGTGAGACTATGGCCTCCCATCTGAAAAAAACTTTGCTCTACTCCGAGCTGATCCACTTCTAACAGTTCTTTCCAAATTTCTAGAATTTGTGCTTCCAAAGGATTCCGTGGCGGCAAAACGGACCATTGAACAGGAGCATCAAAACCAGCTGATTTTCCTTCAATTTCAGCCATCAATGCACTCGGTTCTGGTAAATCCTGACACAAGACATCAGGATTTTGAAACACCTGGAGCAGTATTTGTTGAAATTCATCAGACCAGATTCGTATTGCTGTTTCATCAAAAACATCACTTCGGTATTCAAAATTCAATTCCAGGTGCGTGTCCCAGTCCATCACATTCAAATTCAGAGGATACTTCGTGGCATGAATGCCCGTTGGTTCCCAGAACATCTGCATGCTTTCCATCTCTGGTAAATCAATGCGATCCAGATTGAACAGTACTTGTACCTCACTCGCTTCTGCAATGGAGGGGAGATCATTTTGATAACTGAAGGCGTTCGATAAAGTTTGCTGACACTGTCCTGACAATTCCAAAAAACTACTCTGAGGGTCTACTTTTACCACAATGGGAAGAACCTGTGCACAGGATGCAATCAAGGCTTTTTCCCCCATCAATGCCTGACCTGCTGCAGGAACTCCAATGAGAAAACACGACTTTTGGGCCAATTTGGAAATAAACAGCGTAAAGAGTGCAAAGAGAGTCATGAAGGGACTGCTCTGCTGCTGCTGACAAAACTGTTTGAATTGCTGTGTGATTTCCGATTCCCAGATTGTTTGGTACGATGCTCCCTGGAATACCGAAGGAGTCAGGTTTTTCCAGACCAAGTCAACCCCCTGATTGAATTGTCCCTTCCAAAACACCGAGGCTTCTGGAGGAATCGGGCGAGTCTCCAACCATTCCCAGTATTGGGAAGCCGTCACCGGGGAAGGTAAAGTAATCTGTGTCTCATTTCTGATCTTTAGATTATAAAGTTCCACAGTTTCTTGCCAGATTTGAACAATCGACCAACCATCAACAACGATATGGTGAAGTACCCAATGCAGGAGGTGTGTTGATTCTTCTATTTTGAGACAACTCACTCTCAAAAACGGGCCTTCTTCAAAATCAAAGATTCGTGATACCTGTTTGCTTAAGAATTGTTCTACCAACTGATCTTTGCCTTTTCCTTCAGACTGAGAGAAATCTTGAAACTCCAGTTTAAAGCGATGCGATGTAGCCACGGTCTGTTGTTCCCCATCAAAGCTCAGGGTTCGCAAAGCCTCATGGCGTTGGATCACGACTTGAATAGCTCGTTCGAGAACGGGTATTTCCAGAGGTCCTTTCAGACGGAACAAAAACTTTTCATGGTAGGCCAATGCCGCTTGAGGAGTCGTTTTGAGAAACAACCACATGGTTTTTTGCCCCTCACTCATGGGTATTTGGGTTGATTCCTGTTTGGGAGGAAAAAAGCCACCATCACGCATCGCTTGAATGCTTTCTCGAACGGCCTGTACTATTTGGGAAACATCTTTGTCAGTATGCGCAGTAGCAAGAAAACAGTTGCGTCCCTCCCAGATATAAATTCCTCTCTGTAATAAATGATAAAACAACAACTCTTGATCCCCTCGCATGATGAAACGGAAGAGGGAACCGAAACAAACCACCCGAATGGAAACCTCTTCTTCTATGAAAACCTGATTCAGTTGATCAATCAGTGACTGAGTCCGTCGAGTGACCTGTTTTTGAATTTCTGGTCCTGCTGCTTTTAATTCACTCAAGACAGCATGGGCGGCAGCCATCGCAAGAGGGTGGTGACAGAAGGTTCCTGCAGTGAAGGTGCTTTTTTCCTGAGGGAGACTGTCGTCTCCATAAGCCCAATGGCCTCCGTCAATTCCGTTCATGTAGTCACCTCGTCCTGCGACCAATCCAATAGGAAGACCACCCCCCACTGTTTTGCCATAAATCGCCAGATCTGCTTCAATTCCAAAATATCCTTGTGCTCCTGCTGGGTGGACACGAAACCCTGAAATCACTTCATCAAAAATCAAGAGGCTCTCAGTTTCACGGGTGATTTCTCTCAATTCCTGCAAAAAAGCCTTGGGTTGCAATTCCACATTACGGCTTTGGACAGGTTCCACTAACACCGCTGCGATTTCATTTCCGTAACGGCGGATCGTTTCCAGGCTGGCAGGATCTCCGTAATCCAGGGCCAATACATCCTCCACATGACCTTTGGGAGTGCCTGGAGACATGGGAAAGCTCTCATACTTTTCACCACGATGGCGGCTCAGAGCCAAAATTCCATCGAACATGCCATGATAAGAACCTGAAAAAATGATCAACTTGTCTTTTTTCCGGAGGGAACGGGCCAAACGAACTGCCACCATCACCGCTTCTGTGCCTGAGTTATAAAATGCCACTCGATCCATGCCCGTCATTTCACAGACCAGTTCGGCTACCTTTCCGGTTTTGCTCGACAATGGCCCTAACGGCATGCCTTCAGCAACTGCTTGTTGGACAGCGTCTTTCACAAAAGAAGGGTTGTGCCCAAAAAAATGGACACCAAATCCCATACTGATATCCAGATACTCCTGCCCTTTGACGTCCCAGATCCGTGAGCCTTGAGCACGATCCGCGACCATCGTCACGATCAGCTCTTTCCATTCTGGTCGGAAACCTGCCACATAGCGATTCGTGGTCAAGACTTGTCGGTATTTTTCAATATGCTCCTTGGAGGCTCCTAATTTTTCAGAAAATGTGGAAATCAAGGCATTAAGGTGTGTTCTCTGCTGTGGAGTATAATGGTCATTTGCCTCAGTCACTACCTGCCGGAAAGCGACGAAGGGTTTGTTCTCTTTTCTGGTAGTTGGAGAAGGTGTTGGAGCTGGTTCCACTTCTGGAGACGGTACTGTTGAAGAAACATCAGGAGAGCCCGTTGCCGGAATAGAATCTCTCGCTGAGAATCCAGAGAGGACGGCTGGAGAAACCTCAAGCGGTGCTCCACTCAACATGGCCAATTGCTGTGACATCAACTTCAACTGAGCCAGCACGACTTGCTGTGGTCCTGGCTCAAGTACCTCCGCCTCTGTTAACTGCTGTCCCGACAAGTCTGGCATGTCCACCGCTGGAGATGCCGTGGTGGCAGGAGCAGAGGTTTCGGGCAAAGAGGGTTGGACTTCATCGGCCACTTCGGGAATCGATTCTGCCAGGAGATGGGTTAGTTTTTCGATGGTAGAGGCTTGATCAAAAAAGAGATTGTAGGGCAATTTTACCCCCAGGCGTTTCTCCACATTCTGGCTCATTTCCATCAGCATCAACGAATCCATACCCAATTCAAAAAGATTGGTCTGCAAATCTTCGTCTGTGGCCACAATGGCTGACGATTCTTCCACCAGACCGCGCACCAGGCTTAAAACTCGTTGGTAATGCTCCATTTGTTGATCTTCAATTTCCATGTCTCTTATTCCAAATTAATAAAAAAGTTCCTTCTTCCCAAAGAGGATTTCTGAGGCCATTCCCTGATGCTTGGTATCTTCTAACAACTTTCTCACCGAAACCATCGGTTTGGAATCATCGGTGTAACGTTTACTCATGATATAGTTCAACCAGGGTTCCTGTCCCATCGCATAGATGTATACCTCCTTGGGACGGAACCGTTTGGCAATATCGATAGAGCCGTCATAATCCGAGGCGGATAATGTACGTGAACGGTCTTGATCCCGAGGCAAGGGAGTGGGCATCAATGGCCCATACAACCACGACAGAGGAGCCCCTTCGCATTCCAGGCCAACAAACAATACATCCACATTGCCAATCACCCGCTGGATATGGTCGTACATACGAGGTTCCAAATTGCAGGAATCCACCGCCAGCATGACGGAAACCGTATCGGTTTTGACCACATATGCTAATTTGCTGAGGATACTCAAGTCACTGTGTTCTCCCAGAAAAGGAATTCCAGTGATGCTGATGTGGCGGTCTTGCAGTTCTTCCATTTCGGCAAGTTCCCTCACATTGGCAAAACCAATCTTTTGAAACATGAGCTTCAGACTTGGGTCGTGCAGCAGACCGTCCCCACTGCGTGGCACAATGATGTTTTCCACTCGGTGGCGCAACTGGAGCAGGGTTTCCAGCAGGATATGATCCTGGTGGTTGTGTGTGATCAACAGATAGTCGATTTTTTCCGGCAAATCCTGAAAAGAGAAACGAGAAATCTCATTTTCGTACCCCAGATAACTGATCACAGGATCTACCAGGACTGACATGCCCTGGGATTCAATCAAAACACAGGCATGGCCAAAATACCGCACGCGTGTGTCACTTCCTGTGTAGGAGGACAATGGGGGAGGGGCGGTTTCCGTAAAAAAGGACTTAAAAACCTCACGCTCTTCAGTATCCACTTCCAGACGCTCCATAATTGAGGACAATGGTTGAGGCTCCGTTTTCATCTGAAACAACTCATCGATTCGCTTGTCTGCAAAGGGCAATTCCAGATAAACACGTTGATCTCCCCGTAAACGTGGAGTGCTCAGGACCGGTGGCCGATAATCCTCTTCAGTCAAATAAAGGCTGAATGCCTGCAACGATTCATTATAATATTTGCTGTGGTACAACAGTGATTCGAACAAGCGATAAGAAGGATTGTTGTTCAGATCATAGTTGAGTTCCACAAAACCCTTCAGGATTTCAGGCACTTTCGCATAGAGCGGTTCAATACTGTAACCGTTCGCTTCCTCCAACAACATGGTGTTGAGTGTTTCCAATGCTTCCGCAAATTCCAACTGTATTTTTCGTTCATTTTCGGTTTTGTCTCGTAAAGCTCGCACATCTTCGGAGCGATCCGTTTGATAATCGACAAATGGGCCACCCAGCATCTTGGGATTTTTGACAGCAGCCTGGTGGATCTTCGGCGCCTGAAGGTAAGAATTCATGATTTTCAAGTGTCGATTTTTAATATTCAAAGCCAGGGTGGCTGGAGACACCAAATGGCTCCAGGCATACCAGTGGTCCACAATCGGTTCTGAAATCACATTTTGCTTCAAATAAACAGGTTTCTCATTCATCAATCATTCTCTCAATGGAGGGTTGTAGAAAATTCGTCATTTGTCAAAAATTCTTCCTGCAACTGCTGGTTGACCTTCTGGAAAATTTCCATCGCATGGTCCACAATCGTTTCGGTGACAATCAAAGCAGGTAATAAACGAAGCACATTATTGAAGTGTCCTCCCACTTCCACCAACAATCCATTTTCAAAAAGCCGACGACGTAACTGGAGCACAAATTCGGTGAAGGGTTCTTTACTTTCAACGCTCCGCACGTATTCTATCCCAAAAAACAAACCCTGATTTCGAATTTCCCCAACAAATTGTAGGGATTCACAAATGGTTTCCAATTTGCTCCTCAAATACGCCCCCATTTGAGAAACATGGGTGCTGAGATCGTGTTCGTTGATGAACGTCAAAGTGGCGTTGGCTGCGGCAAGACTGGCCTGATTGCAACGGAAGGTACCAATGTGGAAGCCCGGTCCCCAGCTTTCGATTTCTTTTTTGTAAACCAGAGCGGATAAGGGAAATCCAATCCCACTGATTCCTTTCGAGAGTGTGAAGATATCTGGAACCGCATCCCAATGTTCTGCGGCCAACAGATGACCTGTCCGGTAGTATCCCGACTGGATTTCATCAAAAATCACCAGCACGTCATGTTGATGAGCCAGCTTGATCACTTCGGGTAAGAATTGGGGATGAGGAACTACAGTTCCCCCTTCTCCCTGGATGGGTTCCAGCAGAATAGCAGCAGGCTTTGGCACACCAGAAGCAGGGTTTTCCAGCAAATTTTTCAAAAAGTGGAGACACTCTCGCTCACAGGAGCTTTGGGTCTTACCAAAAGGACAACGATAGCAATAGCTGTAAGGGACAAATTGCACATCGGCCACGGAAGGCAGTTTTTCTTTATGAGCCATCAAACTAGTGGCTCCTAACGCTCCTGCGGTCATGCCATGATAACCACCGTAGAAAGCAATAATCCCTGACCGTCCGGTGCTGTGCCGGGCCAGCTTGATAGCAGCCTCAATGGCATCTGATCCGGTGGGACCCCCAAAGCTGACTTTGTATTTCCCTTTCATGGAATCGGGAAGCTGGGTGTTGAATTTCTCTAAAAATTCGATCTTGTTTCGTGTTGGAAAGTCTAACACATGAACCAAGTTTTTCTGTTGAGTTGCCACGGCTGCCAGAATGTCAGGATTGCTGTGACCTAAATTGATGGCTGCAGCGCCAGAAAAAAAATCCAAATAACGGTTGCCATCTACATCTTCCAAGACACTGCCCAATCCCTTTTCAAAAGCGACTGGTATGCCTCTTGGATAAGAAACAACACTGCCTTCCAGTTTACCTTGGATTGCCAACAATTGTTTCGATTTTTCACCAGGGACCGTCGCAGTGACGATGTTGGCATCATCCCCTAAATGGTAGCTTTGAAATTTGTCCATAGTCTGATTATCTCCCCAGTTTTAAAAGTTTAGTTCCAATGAAAGGGCGGGTTGCTCCTGATGAGGTACCTCCTCATCCTCTAGCTCCAGATCAAGCAGACGGATTGTTGGATCCATCACAACTTGATCAATCACCCTTTGCAGCTGTTGATGAAACTTGACAATCGTTGATGCTTCAAAAAGATCATGATTGTAAACCAGCTTCCATTCAAGCTGCTCGTCTGATTCAGTGGCATAAAACCACAAATCATGCTTGGCATAAGGTTGTGGTTGATTGAAATTTGAAATCCGAAAATCGGTTGAGGCTTCGCCCTCCTGAGTTTTACGATTGAACCAGGTGAACCCCACATCATAGAGAGGAGAGCGACTGGGGTCACGCACTGGATCGTGCTCCTCTACCAAACGCTCAAAAGGATAACGTTGGTGTGTAAACATTTCCAGACACAATTGATTCACCCGTCTCAACAAGGATTGAAAGGTTTCTTTACGATCCAATTGCACACGCAACGGTAAAAGGTTCACAAAAAAGCCAATTTGATTGACCAAATCCGGGTGCTCCCGCCCAGAAATCGGGAATCCCAAACACAGATCGTTTTGTGCGGTGACACGGTGCAATAGCGAAACAATCAAAGTCGTGCATAGCATAAAAAGACTGACCTCTTGTTTCAGGGCCAATCCTCTTAAAGCGTGTATTGCCTCCGCTCCGTACATAAATTCGATCTGTTTTCCCCGGTTGCTTTTGACCGCAGGCCTTGGAAAGTCGAGAGGCAAATCGAGCCGGGGCAGATTGGCACAGCGTTGACTCCAATATTCCTGAGCCATCTGTGCCTCTGCAGAAGCCAGCCAGAGATTTTGCCAATGGGCCACATCTTTAAATTGGATGGAAAGTGGGGGTAGAGAATGACCACTGTACACATCCAGCAATTCCTGCCATAAAACATCCACCGACCAATCATCTCCGACAATGTGGTGCAGATTGAAAAGCAACACATAACGTGGATTTTCTTGTGACGAAGCGTCCAATTGCAACAGGCTCATCCGTAACAAAACATCTTTAGACAAGTCCAACACCCTTTGCTCTTCGGCTAAAACATACTGGTGAGCTTTTTTCACAGGGTCGGCTTCCTGACTCAGGTCGATCCACTCTACTTCAGATGAGACCGACTCGTGGACTATTTGCCACAATTGGCCATCAATCTCCTGGAAGTTGGTTCTCAAAATTTCATGCCGTTGCAACACCTCTCGAAAAGCGACTTGAAAGGTTTCCACACGGAAAGGACCTTCTATCAAGTAAGCTCCAGTCATATTGTAGGCTTCAGAATCCTGGGATGCCTGGGATGCCAGCCAAAGTTGACGCTGTGGTAAAGATACGGGATAACGCTCCTGTACAGGTATTACAGGGATTGAGGCATAGCTTCTCTCGTCTTTTTGCTCTGCACACGCAGCCAGTTGGCGGATGGTCGGATTTTCAAAAAACTCTTTCAAGCTGAAGTCAATCCCCAGAGACTTGTATATTCTGGCAATCGTGGTGGTGGCGCTCAAGGAGTGTCCTCCCAATTCAAAAAACGAATGATGGATGCCCACCCGGTCCAGTCCCAGGGTATCAGCCCAAATTTCTGCCAGAGCTTGTTGCAGCTTGGTCTGTGGAGCGACATATTCAACGGTCGCAGAGATCAATTCTTCTGGCCTCGGCAATGCCTTGCGATTGACCTTCCCATTCAGGGTGAGAGGCAATTCGGATAAAGTGACAAAAATCGCAGGAACCAGAGCCTGGGGAAGGGTTTGCAGCAAGGTTTGCTTCAAAGTGGCAACGTCCACGGTTTGTTTTTCTACAAAGTAACCAACCAGAACTTCTTCTCCATTAGAGCCGGTTTGAGAAACAACAACTGCCTGGGCCACCTTGGGGTCACTCAAAATAGCTTGTTCAATCTCTCCCAATTCTACTCGAATTCCATTGTGTTTGATTTGTTGGTCTTGCCTTCCAATGATTTCAATTTTGTCATAATCCAGATAACGCCCCAGATCTCCCGTGCGATAAACCAAATCTTCGCCTTCTGAATTCACAGGATTCTGTAAAAAATATTCTCTGGTTTTGGTATCATCCTCAAAATAACCTTTACTCAAAAATGGAGTCTTAATATAGACCTCCCCAATCTCCTGAGGCCGGGCTAATTGTTTGCCATTGGCAATGATGATCTTGGTGTGGGAAATGGGTTGGCCGACATGAATCCGCTCTGAAGGAGATGCTGGAATTTCACCAATCCGATGGAAAGTTTTCACCATAGTCGCTTCTGTGGGGCCATACAAATTGACCAGTTCTACCTGGTTTCCTACTCTCTGACGCCACGCCTGCACATCTCTAGTATATAGCATTTCTCCTGCCAGCAAGACATAGCGCAGTTGAGGGAATACGTCATGATCCATTTCCAACGATTCCAGGGTTCGTATGATGGCCCGAAGCAAGGAAGGGACACAATGGATTAAAGTAATCTCCTTTTCTTTAATCCACTCAATCAATTTCAAAAGATTATCCCGGCTTTGCAGCGGTGGTACACAAACACAGCCTCCTTGAGATAAAGGAAGGAAGATATCTCGGAGTGATGCATCAAAGGTCACTTGTGTCAATTGACTGACTCGAAACAGGGAATTCACTGCAAATTCCTGACTTTCCCAATGAATGAAATGCCCCAGGCTCTTGTGGCAACCAACAATGATTTTGGGGATTCCAGTAGACCCCGAAGTGTAGAATAAATAATTACTATCTTCGGGACTACTCAACAACTCAGGATTGTTTTCAGACCATGCTTCCTTCATTGTCAGGAGTTGGCTCTGAGAATTAGCATACTGGAATACACTCAAGCCTCCGTTGTTTTCCAGAATA
Source organism: SAR324 cluster bacterium (assembly GCA_028282505.1). Taxonomy (GTDB): domain Bacteria; phylum SAR324; class SAR324; order SAR324; family NAC60-12. The sequence continues at coordinate 15,693 of JANQHV010000446.1, forward strand.
ACCAGGTGAAGACTGAGGTTTTTGAGATGCCCCAAGTGGTGGTGGAGATTGTCCAGTAAATTTCGGCTGGTGATGACAATACACGGACTAGTTTTACTGAAAATCTGCTCCCATCGCGTTTGGGGGATATCCCAATGTAAAGGAAGATACACACCACCGGCTTTGAAGATCGCCAACAAAGTTTGTATGTGGTGTCTCCCAGGAGGCAACAAAGCCCCAACCACTCGATCTTGACTGACTCCCAAATGCCTTAGCAAGTGAGCCAAACGATTCGCTTGACAGTTCAAATCATGGTAGTTGATTGAGCCGGTTTCATCCTCTACAGCAATCTGCTCTGGTACTTGTTCGGCTTGATATTCAAATACAGTATGAATGATTTTTCTATCCATAAATTTCACTTCTTCAATAATGCTCAAAAGTCTTCATCAATGGTTTCAGTAATCGAAGTGAGGAACTGCTCCTTAACCACCCGTTCCTGTTCAGTCAGAGTTTGTTGGAACAACATCTGTAGTGTACTTTCAGGAGATTGGGTGGATACTTCAATCAGTCGTTCCAGTTCCTGCCGAAACTGTTCGATTCGTGATGCGGTGAAAAGATCCGTATCGTATTCAATCGCGCAGCGCACCTCAGATTCCAGTCTACCACTGAACATAAAAGTCAGATCAAATTTACTGGTTTCGCTTTTCGGAAGAATAGTCTTAACGGTGATGTCCTTGGTGAAGGTCTGATACACCGCTTCAGCGTCCTCTTGTTCCGTATTGCTCCAGGTGACGGCTACATCAAAAAATGGATTACGGTTACGATCCTGTCCCTGGCCAAACTCTTCAACCAGCAAATCGAAAGGATATGCCTGGTGTTCCTGCGCTTCCAAAAAGTTTTGTCCGACTTCTGATAAGAGTTGCAAAAAGGTGTTTTCACGGCGGCAGGTGCTTTTCAACACCAGGAGATTGAGATAAAACCCTACCTGTTCCTCCAGCTCAGGCACCACTCTTCCTGAAGCATCACTGCCAATCACAATGGTTTGCTGCCCACTGAGTTTGAACAACAACAGATTGATCAGGGTCAACATGACCGTGTAAGGCGTCACTTGAGTCTGGGTTGCCAGAAGCTGAAGTTTGATGCAATGCTCCTGATTCAGAGCAAATCGCAATTTAGCCCCACGGTGACGTGCAACCGCAGGTCTTGGAAAATCAGTAGAGAGTTGCAACTCAGGAAGGTTTTCCAACTGGGCATGCCAATACTGGCGATGGGGATTGTCTTTCCCATCCAGAAATTGCTGTTTCTGCCAAGCCGCAAAATCTTTATACTGGATGGCCAAAGGAGGAAGAGAGAAAGACTCACCTTTCACTTCGGCCATGTAAAAACCCAACAATTCTTTAAAGAGAATCTCCATTGACCATGCATCTGCTGTGATGTGGTGCAAGTTCAACAAAATGATAGTGTTCGCCAGACCATTTTCAGAAGCAGGTGGCAACTGGACAAAGATCACACGGATCAATGGACCTTCCGCTAAATCAAAGGGGGTCTGAGCCTCTTGCTGAAGCAATTCCTCCAGGCGAATTTCTGGCACTTGTTCTGTCCTCAGATCCGCCCTGGGAATCTTTAAGACCACCTCAGCCTGGATTTGTTGTCTCACTTCCCCATGCACTCGAATGAAGTTCGTCCGTAAGACTTCGTGTCGCGCCACTATTTGATTGAAGGCATGTTCCAACACATCTAGCTGAAGTGGGCCTTCCATCTGATAGGCCTCCAGCATGTTATAAGCTTGAGCGCCTTCCTGAACCTGATCCAGCACCCAAATCCTTTTTTGTCCATGAGAAGCCTCATAGTGAGGTTGTTCCGGCAATACTGGGATCGGAGAAAATCCAACGGAAGATGTTGTTTGAATCTGGAGCGCCATCTCTTCGATAGTCGGAGCATTAAAGAACTCGATTAAGCGCAATTCAGCAGACAATTGTTTTTGCACGCGCAGGAGAATTTGAGTGGCCGTCAAGCTGTGCCCTCCCCGATCAAAAAAATTATCACGAATGCCAATCCCTGTTTGCCCCAACACCGACTCCCAGATGTGGACTAATGTCTTTTCCAGAGCATTCCTGGGAGGACATTCCTCTTTCTGATCCGCTAGAAAAGAAGAACTGTCCATGGCGATTAACGCCTTCTGATCAATTTTGCCGATTGGGGTTAAAGGCAATGCATCCAAAATAACCAAAGCCGCAGGAATCATGTGAGTTGGCAAATGAGCCTCCAAGCTTTTTCGTAACCGGGCACAGAGGTCATCGTGGTTTGTGTTTATTACGTTAGTTGAGAAATATCCAGCCAGGTGAGCCCCTTTGGCAGGATCTTCTTTGAGCACCACCGCTGCTGCTTGCACATAGTCCTGCTCCATCATCACACTGTCAATTTCGCTCAATTCAATGCGATGTCCTCTCAATTTGACCTGAGAGTCTTGTCGTCCGATAAACTCAATGGTTCCATCTGGCAACCAATACCCCAGATCCCCGGTCAAATAGAGGGTATCTCCTAAAATTTCCGGATAAGGGTTGGGAAGGAAAGATTGCTCGGTTTGAGCCGCTTTATTCCAGTAACCTAAACCCACTCCAACGCCTGAGACTACAATTTCACCAACCACTCCAACAGGCAGCAGTTGCTGCTGAGAATCCAGGATCAAGGCATTCATATTAGCCAAAGGCTTACCGATTGGTACCGTTCGTGCTTCAGGGGGCAAGGGTTTTTCAATCACATGTTGGATCACGTCATCAGAAGCTTCACTGGGACCATATGCATTGAGGACTTTGGTCTCTGGATAGAGAGTCAGCCATTCGTTGACCAAAGGCACAGAAGCTGTTTCGCCTGTCACGAGCAACCATTGTAAATCCGAAAGGGCTCGTTCTGTTTCTGGCAGTTGTTGCAGGTATTCCAACAACACTTGGAGAAACGAGGGAACGAATTCAACCACCGTAACTCTTTCTTTTTGCATCAAAGTAAAGACCGCTTTTGGATCAGCCTGGCTTTCATAGTCGCATATCACCACTCGTCCCCCTGTCAAAATCGGAGCCAAAAACTGTATGACGGAAATGTCTGAAGAGACAGGAGCACTTTGCAAAAATCGAAAATCATCAGGCAACTGCAAAGCATCTTGTTCGGCCAGGATATGGTTCAAGCATCCCCCATGATGCACCAGAGCCCCCTTAGGCCGTCCGGTGGTTCCTGAAGTATAGATCATGTACGCCGGATCTTGCAAACGGGGCCGGTTTTCCGGCAAATCAATTTCTTTAGGAACTTGAGTAGCAAGCATGGTATCTCTGATCGAAGAGGATCGACAAATTTCGTCCACTTCAATTGCTACCTGAAAGTGGGTTTCCCCCGTCAATAAATCAGCATGTTTTTCCTGGGCAGCCTGATCCAACAACAAGATACGCACTTGACTGTCTTCAAGCATGTAGCGAATCCTGCCTTTGGGATAACTCAATTCGAAGGGCACATAAACACCACCTGCTCGCAGGATTCCGAGAATGGAAATGAGAAAATGAGGCTCTCGCGCCATGCAAACTCCCACCAATTCTCCACGCTGAAGTCCTTCTTCTTTCAAAGCCAGTGCAAGCTGTCGACTCTGTTGTTCGAGTTCCTGATAGGTCAAAGTCTTGCCTTGGAAAGAAACCGCAATCTCGTTCAAGTATGCGCCCACCCGTTCTTCAAACAGTATCGGGTATGAACGATCCATCCCAAAATCCTGGATGGTATTGTTGAACTGATTTAAGATGAGATTCCGCTCCTGCATCGTCAACAAAGGTAAGCCTTGCAAAGTTTGCTCGGCATTGTCCAAAACACCTTCGATCAATTGTCCTAAATGGTTTCCCATCCGCTCGATGCGTTCCTGACAGAAAATTTGAGTGTTGTATTCCAGGAAAAGCAACAGCTCATCTGCTTCTTCAGAAAAATCGAAACTAAGGTCAAATTTACTGACATCAGAGGCATATTCGAATTTTTTGATCGTCAAATCCCCTATTCGCTCTTCACCTTTGACCTCATTGATCAAATCCACCATCACATCAAAGAGTTGCCCCCGGCTCAGGTCTCGTTCCAGGCCCAGGTCTTCAACGATTTGGTCAAACGGGACCATCTGATGTTCCATCACATTCAACAAAATTTCCTGAGTCTGCTCCAGATGTTGAGCAAATGCTATCTTTCCTTCAGGGTTGCTACGCAGTACAACTGTGTTGACATAAAATCCAATTTGGTTTTCTAAATCGGGGTGAATCCGTCCTGCCACCGGGAGCCCGATCAAAAAATCGTTTTGTCCTGTGTAGCGATAAAGCAGTGTGCTCACCAAAGCCAGTAAACAAGAGTAGAGACTTCCTCCATGCGACTGCCCTAAATCACGCAGGCGGAACATCCGTTCGGCGGGCCAGCGGAAAGTCAGAGTTTTTCCTTCATAGGTCTGCCGAGGGGGACGGGGAAAATCTCTAGGGAGTTCCAGAACAGGCAAGGTTCCAGACAACGTGTCTCGCCAGTAAGCCAGATGGGGGTTTTGATCATTTGCGAGCAATTGTTGATGCCAATGAGCATAGTCTCGATATTGAAAAGGCAAGGGGGACAACGAGATAGGAACTCCTGCTTGAATTTCAGAGTAGATTTGTTCCAGTTCTTTAAAAAAGACTTGAGAGGACCAACCATCATAAATGATATGGTGAAAAGTCAACAAAAAGACATGTGCTTCTTCCTCGGTTTTGAAGAGTTGAGTACGGACCAGTGAATCTGTTTTCAGATTGAAAGGCCGATGGGCTACTTCTTCTGCGCGTTGACGAGCTTCTGCCAATGGGTCAGTGGCTCCAGTGAGATCAACACAAGGTAACATGAAGGAATCAAAAGGCCGGATTTTCTGTCGTAGTTCCCCTTGATTCATGTAAAAATTGGTCCGCAGTGTTTCGTGACGTTGAATCAGATAGGCTAAAGACTGTTCCAGCACTTCCCGATCCAGTGGTCCCAGGATCTGAAAGGCTCCTGCCATATTATAAACTCCTTGATGTTCTTCTTCCAATTGATTCAAGACCCAAAGTCGGCGTTGACCATGAGAGACTGGATAATCTTCCTGCTCCGGAAGAGCCTCAATCGCTTGGAGTTCTTGAACTTCCTGGCCTGTCAGTACTTCACAAAGTGAAGCAATCGTGGGATGGGAAAAAATAACGCGTAACTTAACATCGAATTGGAGTTCTGTCTGAAGCCGGGAGACCAGGCGGGTTGCTTTCAAACTCTGTCCTCCCAGACTGAAAAAGTCGTCATGGATGCTGACCGAATCCAGATTGAGCAGTTCTTTCCAAATCTGCGCCATCTGTTTTTCCAGGGCACTACGGGGTGCACACCAATCGGCACCGGTTTGTAAACGCTCCAATGGTTCAGGCAGTTGTTCCCGGTCCACTTTACCATTGGAAGTCATGGGCAACTCGTCCAACATCACGAAAAAAGCAGGGATCATGTAGTCTGCCAACACTTTAGCCAGGTAAGCCCGCAGTTCCATCACAGTCACGGGTTGGGAGGGAACCAAATAAGCACACAAGTATTTGTGATCATCACGATCCACACGGTCAATCACAGCTACCTGCTGGATGGCTTCATGTTTCAACAGCTGAGTTTCTATTTCTCCCAATTCAATCCTGAATCCTCGGATTTTCACCTGATGATCAATCCGACCCAGATAAACCAGCTCCCCATTACGCAGGTAGCGAGCCAAATCACCTGTTCGGTACAAACGCTCTTCTGGCTGAAAAGGATTGGACACAAACTTAACTTTGTTCAGTTCTTCTCGATTGAGATAACCTCGTGCTACTCCGGCTCCTCCGACATACAACTCTCCAGGAACCCCCACCGGAAGCATTTGTTGGTTTTCGTCTAACAGATAAAGAGTGAGCGTTGGAATTGGGCGACCAATATTGCTGATATTATTTTCGATTTCATATGCTGTGATTTCTTTATAAGTCACATGCACAGTGGTTTCTGTAATCCCAAACATGTTGATCAAACGAGTCTCCGGATAGCGTTGATACCACGCTTTCAACTGGATGGGATTCAAGGCTTCTCCTCCAAAAATCACATCACGAATCTGTAAACCTTTCTGTTCACGTTGGAGTTCCTCCTCAATCAGTCGATAAAACGCGCTGGGAGTTTGATTCAAGATCGTTACCTTTTCATGGATGAGCAAATCCAGAAAATCCCTGGTGTTTTTGGCAATCCACTTGGGAACCACCACCAGTTTTCCGCCATACAACAAGGCGCCATACATCTCCCAGACAGAGAAATCGAAACAAAATGAATGGAACAGAGTCCAGACGTCGTTTTCATTGAATTGGAAAGACATTTGATCATTGATTATCAAACGCACGACATGACGGTGTTCGATCATCACTCCTTTAGGTACCCCCGTGGAGCCTGAAGTGAAAATAAGATAAGCCAGGTGATGGGGTTGGCTGTCAAAATTTGGATCGTCATGGGATTCCTGCGCAATCGTTTCCCAATCGCTGTCCAAACAGAGCAGAGACTGGGCGTTAGCAGGCAATTGCTCACGTAAACTGCTTTGAGTGAGCGTGACTGGTGATTGAATTTCTGCTAGCATCAACTCTGCCCTGGCTGATGGATAATCAGGGTCAATGGGCACATAAGCCCCACCCGCTTTGAGAATTCCCAGCAGAGCAACCACCATATCAATGGAGCGTTCCAAATAAACTCCTACCAGAACATCGGCATCAACCCCATTTTTTCTGAGGTAGTGGGCTAACTGATTGGCTCGTTCATTGAGTTCCCGATAGCACAACGACTGTTCTTCACAACTGACTGCCATTCGGTCAGGATGTTGTCGAACCTGGGCTTCAAACAACTGATGCAGAGTGGCCTCTTGTGGGTAAATCGCCTGAGTCTGGTTCCAGGTTATCTGTTGTTGATGGATCTCAGTTGTTGACAAGAGAGACAGGGACTGACAAGAAGCATCTGGCAATGCCACCATCTGCTCTAAAATGCGTTGATAGTGCTCCAGATATTGAAGCATGGTTGCTGAATCATACAAATGCTGGTTATAGACCAATTGTCCTTTGAAGCCTTCAGCAGCATCTTGCACACACAGATTCAGATCGTACTTGCCAAAACCCAGATTGTTTTCCCAAGACTGAACTTCGAGTCCTGTCAACTGAGGAGGCGTGATGTCAAAATCTTGAAATTGGAATAACACATCAAAAAGCGCCGTACGACTCATATCCTTCTTGGGTGCCAATTCCAACACCAATTGGTCAAAAGGCAATGCCCAATGAGCAAACGCCTGGTTTTTAAGCTGCTCCACCTCTTTCAAAATTTCACGAACCGTCTGGGTATCTTCAAAAGAGCAGTTGAGTACTAACAGATTACTAAGGGGACCTGCAATGGAATCCATGTCTGTAGGACGACGGGTCGTGGTAGTGCCCACAACGATCTGCTCCTGTTGTGCGTATCGGAAGCACAAAAGCTGGAAACCCACCAACAAGATGGTCGAAGTTGGGATGTGGCATTCCTGGCTAAACTGACGGATGGTTTCAGAAAGAGTCTGGGAAATTTTCAGTGGCAGTGTCCCCGCTTCAAAAGTATGAATGGCTGGCCTGGGACGATCTGTTGGAAGCTGGAGAGCTTGCAATTTTTTTCCCAATTGATGCTTCCAGTAAAATAACAAATTCCCACGCAGATCTTCTGAGAAACCATTTTGCCATGCCACAAAATCATGGTACTGCAATGACAGTGTCGTGAACGAAGGCTGATGCCCTTCCAGGAGTGCATTGTACCCCTGTTCTAATTCTTGAGCCAGCAAACGCAAGGTCCACTTGTCTGCAACCAGATGATGGAGGGTGCAGACGAGCACGGCTTCTTCGTCACTCAGGCGGAACAATTTAGCACGGAAGAAAAAATCGTTATGAGGATCAAAAGGTCGGTTGGCTTCTTGCTCTGCTACTTCTTGCCAGGGCCTTGGAGACATCTGCCTCAAGTCTTCCTTTTCCATTTGCCACCCCGATCGCCAGACTTGATGGACTTCTCCATCGTGACTGATAATCTGAGTTTGCAAGACCTGGTGACGTTCCAGCAAAAGGCTGAGGCTTTGAGATAAGACAGACTCATCCCATTGCCCCTTCAAATGGTAAGCCAAAGGAATGTTATGGTAAATCGGACTGGCCTGATAAAGATATCCCCGCTCAAATTCGTCAATGAACCATATCCTTTCCTGATGGGAAGACAAGGCCATCGAATCAGAAGAAACAGCAGGTTGCAATGTGGGCAGGGAGACTGGTGTTTGAAACTGGAGCTGATCCACCCGTTGTTCAGGATTAGCCAAACCCTGTTCAACCAGGTTTTCCAAATGGTGAAACAAGCGCAAGATACTCGATTCCCGGAATAGATCTGTGCTGTATTCGATCTCCACACAAAGGGATTCTTCGTTTTCTGAAAAGTAAAAAACAATATCGTATTTGCTCACCGTAGACACTTTTTCAAATTCAAAAATCCGCAAACCTCCTAATTTCAGGGCACGATATTTTTGATTTTGTACTACCATCACATCAAATAATGGTTCTCTGCCAGGGACTGTCTTCGTCACTACTGTTTCTAACAATTGGTCAAAAGGGAGTTCTCCATGTTCCTGGGCTTCAAGGGTTGTGTGTTTCACCTGTTGCAGAAATTCCAGGACCTGATCATGGGGATTCACCTGATCGCGCAACGCCAGGGTATTGAGGTAAAAACCAACCTGGTTTTCTAGATCCGCATGATTCCGATTAGCCACGGGAGTGCCTACAATGATGTCGTCTTGTCCAGTGTAGCGAAAGAGTAACAACTTCACCATTGCCGTCATGGTGATGAATAGACTGGTTCCCTGTTCACGACTGAAATTCTTGATTGTTTCAGTGAGTGCGGGAGAAAACGAAAAACGACTGGTGGTCCCCTGATAGGTTTTCACAGCAGGTCTGGGAAAATCGACAGGCAGGTCTAAAATCGGAAATGGTGCTGTCAATTTTTCAGTCCAATACCTCATATCCTCGTCTCCCTGAGAACCTGCCAAAACCCGGTTTTGCCAATCAGCAAATTCTTTGTATTGAATTTGGAGTGGTTCCCACAAATCTGATGCTTGGGTGGGACGAGTTTGATTTTCGAGGTAAAGAGCTTCCCATTCTTCCAGGAAGATATCTGCAGACCACTCATCAAAAACAATGTGGTGTACATTGGTGAACAGCACATGGTCTTCTTTGCTCAATTTCAATAAACTGACTCGTAAGAGGGGACCTTGATCTAAACGAAAAGGAATCGCTGACTGCTGGCGTAAATAAGCCCGTGCCGTTGATTCAGGAGATTCTTCGCTCATCAAATCCTGATGGTCCACCTGGAGTTGGAGATGCTCATGAATCTGTTGCTGTGGTTCTCCGTGAAGACTGACAAAAGTAGTCCGTAACGATTCATGGCGTTGCAGCATTTCCTGTAAAGAACACTCTAACGCATTCACATCCAAATCCCCTTTTAGACGATAGGCCGCTGAGATGTTGTAAACGGTGGAGTCGGGATCAATTTGTGATAAAATCCAGAGACGGTGCTGGGCGTGGGAGACTGGATAGTGAGGAGCTTTCTCCAATGGCTGCAAACTCAGAGCATCTGTATCTGAAGTGATGGAGCAAAGCACTTCAGCCATTTGCCCTACCGTTGGAAATTCAAAGATTTGTTGCAGAGTGAGTTGCTTCTGGTGATCCCGCTGTAGATGAGTGATCAATTGTATGGCTTTGAGACTGTGTCCTCCCAAATCAAAAAAATTGTCTTCGGTGCCGATACGCTCGTGCTCTAGTACCTGTTTCCAAACCTGACACAACAACCATTCATTCTCAGTCTGTGGTGCGACATAATGAGCTCCTTGTTCCAAACCAGCAGATTCAGGAGGGGGCAACGCCTGTTTGTTTACTTTCCCATTAGGTGTCAACGGAATACTTTTGAGAGAGATAAAGTGCAGAGGAATCATGTACTCAGGAAGGGATTGCAGTAAAAACTGACGCAATTCAGAAACACTCGGAACTTCCGTTTCTGTTGGAATCAGATAAGCCAACAGTTCTTTTTCTCCTGATTCTCTGTCACGAGTGAGCACGACCACGTCTTGGATCTTCGGATGTTTGGTCAAATGTTCCTTGATTTCTCCCAATTCCACCCGAAACCCTCGGATTTTCACCTGATCGTCCAGACGGCCTAAAAATTCTAAAGTTCCATCAGTCAGGATTCGTCCCAAATCACCGGTACGATACAGACGTTGATCGGGTTGCACAGGATTCGGGAAAAAGCGTTCCTGGGTCAAAAGCTCTCGTTTCCAATACCCTCCAGCCAAACCTCGACCGCCAATACAAATTTCTCCACAAACCCCCACGGGTACAATTCGAGAACGTTCGTCCAATAGGCAAACCGTTGTGTGGGCAATAGGACGGCCAATCACAGGACGAGCACGATAGTCTTCCATTTTTTCAAGATCCAGGATCTGTGCAACACAACCAATGGTTGCTTCTGTAGGACCATAATGGTTCACGACCACTGCCTGCGGACAAAGATTTTGCAGGGTGATGACGTCTTCACAACGAATCGCTTCTCCTCCGATTAACATCAATCGCAACCCCAGCCAATCTTTCAATGCATCTACCAAGGGGGAATGGAGCAACATTGAAAGAAAGGAAGGGGTGGTTTTGATAAAACTGATGTCCTTTTCCAGCAAATAAGGGATCAGCCACTCTGGGTTTCTGCGGTTGTCTTCTGTTGTCAAATGCAAAGTCCCTCCAAAGAGCAATGTACCCCAAAGGCTGGTGTAACCCAGGTCAAAAGCATAAGAGGCTAAAAGGATGGAGCTATCCCCTGCCTGAATTCGAAATGTATGCTGAAACCATTTCAAGTAGTTCAACAAAGCTTGGTCCGAAAGCATGGTCCCTTTCGGTTGGCCAGTGGTTCCTGAGGTATAAATCATATAAGCCAGACTATCCAGGTTCCTTCTGCTAACAAAGTTTTTTTCTGCAACAGCAGATTCGTCGATCTCTCCAACAGGTGGGATCAGCTCTCCTGTAAACCCTTCCACTAGATCTAAAAATTCAGCATCCATTATCAAATGACGGACTCCGCTGTCTTCCAAAATCCAGGCAATCCGTTCGGCTGGATTGCTGGGGTCAATGGGGACGAAGGCACAACCAGTTTTCCAGGTTGCCAACAGGGCAATGACTAAGGTTTCATCAGGAGGCAACATCACTCCGATGAAGCTGCCCGGTGGAACAGAATACTCCTCGCACAGGCGTTGCGACAAACGATTGACACATTCATTCAACTGTCGATAATTGAGTTCAGTATCTCCACAACAAACAGCAATGGCTTCAGGGTGTTCCTGAACTTGGGCAGTAAACCATTCGAGCAAACCGGAGGGATCTGTTTCAGGTAGAGAAGTGCCGTGTAAAATCGAGGCATGCGAGGTCTTTCCTTCAGGTAAAAAAGAATAATCTTTCAATGCCAAATCTGGATTGGCTACCACCTGCTCCAACAAAGCTGTAAACTGTTCGAGCAATAATTCGATTGCATGAATTTGTATCCCCTCTTCATGACAAGCCAATTCCAGCACAAGCCCTTGAGGGAGTTGAAGGTAGGTCAGCTTCAGGAGGAAATGATCGGAGTCGGATTGGATAAAATCGAGAGAAAAGTGGGTATCCCCAGCAAGGACCCAGTTGGTATCAATTTTTTCAAAACACGCAGTGACAGGATTGGAAAAATGATGATCTTTGTGAATGGGAAAAGTATCCTGCCAGAGTTGCAAGTTTTGCAGAGCTGGTTGGATTTCTCGAATCAACTCCGTCAGAGTCCATTGGACTTCCAAAGTTCCACCGAGTGGAAGAGTCCGAGCGAACAAACCAGTGATGGATTGAAACTCTTCGAATTCCCGGCCATGCTCCACATACCCCATAGACCATTTTTCTTCACGAGCTGTGTGATTCCATATGAACAACACCCAACAAGCGAATATCAATTCTTCGGGCAAACATTGGTGATGCTGACTCACTCGATTGAGATGAATCTGGATGTCTTCAGGAACTTTCCAGGATTGCCGCCTGGGAAAAAATGGAGCTTGTTTGTGATGAGGTGTTTCCAGAGAAAACCTCATTTGATGATTCAAGACTTCTTCCTGTGTTTCCCAAAAAGCCAGGGCTTCTGAGTCGGGAGATTCTAATTCTCCATGATGCCACTCGGCAAATTGAGCATACTGGTTGGGCACTTCAAATTCTGTGTTGTTTTGATACTCAGATCCGATTTCTTGAGCAATTTGATTCAACGTCCATGTATCTCCAGAAAGTGAAGGCAGACTGAGTACCAACAGATGATGATGCTCTCCCAATTGGAGCAATTCAGTTTGAAACAAAGCTCTTTCATCCCATGATGTATTGCTGCGGTGTTTGACTAAAATTTGTTCCAAAACAACTTTTTGGCGTTCTTCTGAAATGGCGGAAGCATTCGTCTGCTCCAGGGACCACGGCACAGTTTCCCAAATTTCCTGCAATGGGTATTGTCTTCCTGTATGGGAGCGATAACAGGTTCTCAGGATTTCATGCTTGGCTACTACATTTCCAATGACTTCAGTCAGGCGTATCAGGTCCAAAGGACCTTGCAGTCGAATTCCACACTGGCTGTAAAAAACCGATCCCTTTTCCTGTAAACGCCAAATTCGTTCTTGCAGGGGAGAAAGGTGAAAATTAGTCGTCGTCAGATTGTTCATGATCTTCATTTAAAAAGAGTATCAAAATCAGAGGTTTTTCCTCAGTGGTGCAAATTTCCCATCGCTACCAGAATTCTACGATCTCCTTGATAAGGACGACGAGCGTGAGCCATCAACATGTTATCCAGCAAACGTACGTCTTCATGTTTCCAGGGCAAAACCATCTCTGCCTGTTTGTATGCCTGGCCAATTTCTTCCACAACCTCAGGCTCGATAGGCGTCCCATCGCCATAAAGCGTATTGAATGGCCAGTCGTCAGGATTAGCAAACTGATTTTTCAATTGAGTACTGAGATTCAAGGCATTGAAGAAAAAACCATGATTGAACCAAACCACTTCCTGTGTTTCTGGATGTTTTTGAATGGCAGAAGACTGCCACTGGGTTCTCAGGTTATCCCCTCGCCATTCATAGGTGATCCCATGCGCTTGACAATGAGCTTCCGCTTCGGAACGATCCTGAGTTTGATAAACCTCCTGCCACGACAAACCAACACCTTGTACCAAGTTTCGGATGTAACGAATCCCTTTTTCTTGAAACTTGTCCCGGGTGCCTGGCTTCAACAAGGCATATACCTGACGACTATCCGCAATCGGAGTCTCTCCACCCACCGTTGGCTCTGTCTGACAAAAAAATAACAGGCGCATTGGCCAATTATGGGAATAGGAGAGTTCATTGTGCATATTGATGGTCTGATCCTCAGGATATTCTGTGGAAATGTAAATCTTCTGTTCCACTTCGTGGCGAGGAGATGAGCGATCCAGATAAGGCAATGGTTCCGTGAACAGAGAAGCAATTTCATGGAAATGCTCCAGGCTGTCCCCCCTAAAGTTTTCAAACAGGACAGCGCCATGTTCCTTCAATTTTTGCTCAATTGTGGTGTGGTTTTCCTGAACCCAATCTTTCAAAATAACATTTTTGTCATGAGCACGTACCAGCCAGGGGCGCGTCAATCCTTCGGACCAAACTTCCGTTTCTACTAAAGACTGATTCACACGGACTTGCCTGGGGCTGACTTTCTTGAAGTTGCTCAAGCGTTTCTTTTTCAATTCGGCTTTCTGTCCTTGCAGCAGTTGTTGTTTCAAGGTGCCAATGCTTGTATTGAAATCAGTCAGGGCCTCAAACAACCGTTGTAATTCGCTCCGGAGGCGTTGCATCAAAGAGTCATCGAACACATTTCGATTGTAAACCAGTTCAATTCGCAGTGGTTCCTGAGGCATAACCCGCAGAAAAAAGTCATAATTGTTTCGCCCAAAAACATTGATCTGTTCCAAAGCCAATCCAGGGATTTTTTCAATCCGCTCTTCCTGAAAGGCTTCATCAATGGGATAACTTTCAAAAATGAGTACATGATCGAAAAGTGACTGCTTCAATGGAGTTTCAGCCTGGATAGCGGCCAGGGACGAGTAGTGGAAATTCCGTCCGTCTAATGCCTCCTGCTGTACCTCACGGAGTTTCTCACTAAAAGTCGCATGGTCTTGCAAGCGGACCCGCACAGGCACTGTATTGATGCACAACCCTACCATTCGTTCGATATGGGGAAAGGTTTCCGGTCGGCCAGAAACAATGGTACCAAACACCACATCACTGACATTGTTGTTTTTTGCCAGCACCAACCCCCAGACTGTTTGAATCAAACTGTTAAGAGTCACTTGGTGTTCATTGCACAGTTGTTGGAGCTGCTCACTCCTAATCTTATCCAAAACGAGGGAAACTTCTCCTTCTTCAAAAGCTTTTTTTGTTGGAAGTGCTGTCTTTTTGGGTAAGGTGGCTAACTGAGCATAACCTTGTAGATAATCTCGCCAATACCGTAAAGCAACATTATGATCCTGTGCCTCCACCCAGCGGATATATTCGCTGTATGGTCCTACTGGAGGTAAAGTTAATGGGGTTTGGTTTTGTAAGGCAGGATAGAACTGAAAAAAATCTTCCAGCAAGACCCCGGTACACCAACCATCCATCAAAACATGAGGGCGACTCCAGATCACATAATGGTCAAAATCACCCCGTTGCAAAATGATCATCCGCATGAGAGAATCTTTGGCCAGATCAAACGGATGAGCACGATCTTCTTGAATAGTCCGCTCCATCACCGCCTGCTGTTCTTCCACGGAGAGTTGGCGCAAGTCCTCCAGGCGGAAATCCAGGGGTTTTTCTTTCAAGACCACTTGCACAGGTCTGGAGGTTTGGCCATAGACGAAGGCAGTTCGCAGGATTTCATGTCTGTCGATCAAGGCATTCCAGGCTTGAATAAAACAGTCTATATCCAGAGGTCCCACCACAGCAAAACAGGTCTGATCAAAATAGGCCGATGACTGGTGGTCCAGCAGAGCATGGTAGAGCATTCCTTCCTGCATGGGGGAAAGAGGATAAACATCCAGAATCTGCCCACCAGTTACTTGTCCTAAATTTTTTAACTCATCCAGAGTCAACACAGAAAGTGTCATGTCACTGGGAGTTCGCTCCGGGAGTGTGACAGATAGACAATGTTCCACCAGTTGCTGCAATTCTGAACGGAACTGAGTGGTCACTTGTTCGAGAGTTTCTGCATGATATTGCCCTGACGGACAGGTCACTTCCATTTGCAAACAACCATCCAAAACTTGTGCATTGAATTCTAAATCTTGTGGGGATTCCCATTGAGGATGCACTTCGTTTTCCAATTGATCTGCCATGATCGTAAAGTGTTCGGAAGCTGAGGAGGAATCAATCTGTCCCAAAAAATTGAAACTGATTTGAGGTTCCCTCTGAAAAGTTCTCAATCCCTCTGCGGCGGCATAGCGTAGCAATCCATAGCCCATGCCCTTATGAGGTACCTGGTGCAGAGTCTCTTTGACCTGCTTGATTTGTTGTCCTAAGTCTTCATTCAGCACAACTTTGAACAGAACCGGATAAAAACTGGTGAACCATCCTATCGTTCGGCTGACATCCAGTGTCTCCATTGTTTCCCAAACTTCTCGTCCGTGGCTTTCCATAGCAATCAAGGTACAGTCCCCTTGATGCCACCCAATCAGAGTCCGAACGAGTGCCGTTACCAGCAAGTCTTCCGTATTGGTATGATACGCATCGTTTGCTCCGCTTAATAGTTTGTCGCTCTCCACTTTTGAAAATTCAATGCGGAAGACAGTCCTGCCTGGCTGCTCCAGCTCCTGAGAGCCAGAGCCCTCTGGCAAGCGAGGGACAGGTGTATTCTCAATGGTTTCCCAATAAGCTTTTTCTTCTTGCAATTCAGAGGTGTTCGCCAAAGTTGCCAATGCCTCTGCCCACTTCAAAAAGGAATCTGTTTTGCTTGGCAGAGTGATTGTGTTCTGCTGGAGACTTTGCTGGTAGGCCCCTGAAAGGTCTTCCCACAGGATGTGCCAGGAAACCACATCAATCACCAGGTGGTGAATGATCAATAAAAGTTCATCATTTTCAGCCAATTGGAACACCACAGCTTTCAGCAAGGGACCGGTTTTCAGGTCAAAACTCTCTTGAAGTTCTCGAATTCGCTGATGCTTTCTAGTTTCTGCATCCACTTCAGTTTGCAAATCGATGATTTCCAGATGAATTGGATGCATCTCCCCTGCTAACACCTGCTCAGGAAATGGAGATTTCTTATCAAATGTTGCCCGTAAGATATCGTGGTGTGAATGCAACTCCCGCAATGATTTTTCCAGATGCTCTTTGCTGATTCGATCACGTGAGGAAAACAAGACCGATTGATTGAAGTGGTGCCATACTGTATCTTTTTGAGTAAACATCCGTTTTTGGATTGGTGTCAGAGGGACCTGGCCCTGAACCAACCCTTGCTCTGCCTGGCCTTCTAGAATAGTCAGGTAAGGCGCCACAGTAGCAATAGTTGGAAAACGGAAGAGATCCCGAATCTCCAGTTTCATTTGCTGTTGGGACAACAGAGATACCAATTGAATGGCTTTGATAGAATCGCCTCCCAATGTAAAATAGTTGTCATGTCGGCCTACTTTTTCCTTTTTCAAAACCTTTCCCCAGTACTGAGCTAGAATTTTTTCCTGCTCGGTGAGAGGAGTGCTATCACCCGATTCTTCAGACTCAGTGCCCCAATCGGGTTCTGGCATCGCCTTTCGGTCCACTTTACCCGCTTTGGTTAACGGGAAGTCTTTCAAAACCACAAAAGCACGTGGAATGAACGACTGAGGAAGCCATTGAGTGAGGAATGTGCGTAGTTCTTCTGCCTCCAGTTTTTCCTGACACTGGACATAACCCACCAATTCGTTAGAACGGATCAGTACCAACGCATTTTGCACCTGTTCATGCTGCATCAACGCATGTTCCACCTCTCCTGGTTCCACACGAACTCCGCTGATTTTTAATTGTTGATCGATACGAGATAAAAAACGGAGGTTTCCATCGGGTAGATAGACGGCCATGTCTCCAGTCTTGTACAAACGATCACCTGAAATTTCAGGAAAGGGGTTCTTCACAAAAGCCTGTCGTGTTTTTTCTTCATCATCAAAGTATCCTGCTCCCAGACAACTCCCGGCCAGATAAAGCTCTCCAGGAATTCCAAAGGAGACAGGTTGCTGGTATTTGTCCAAAAGCAGAACTTGCACATTGTCAATTGGTTTACCGATGGGGAAGGGAATCCGATTGAGATCATCCGGATGATAGAAAATACAGCCAATCGATGTTTCTGTCGGTCCATAGGCGTTGGTGAATCGTACCTTTGGTAAAATCTGATGGAAGCGTTGCACGGCTTTAGGATTGATGGCTTCTCCTCCAATCACCAACTGTTGAAGAGAGGCGAGTTGATCCACCAAATCAGGATTTTGTTCCAGTTGTTCTACTAAAAGATTGAAAACGGATGGCACAAAATCAGCAAAAGTAATGCGATGTGCAGCAATCAATCCAGCCAGTTGAAAGAGATTCATGCCTTCTGAAATTTCAGGTAAGACACATTTCCCACCAAAAGATAGTGGCCAGAAGAATTGCCACACACTGGTGTCAAAAACCACTTGGCTGGTTTGCAAGATCACTTGCTCAGGATCGGTGCCATAGACCCGATCCATATAAAGAAAGCGATTGAGTATTCCTCGATGGAGATTCAAAGCACATTTGGGCAGTCCTGTGGAACCTGAAGTGAAGAATCCATAAATGAGGTCATCCTGTGTGATAGTGCGTGGTGGTGAAGCGGGCATGAGTGGGAGGGCCGACAAACGAACAGACAACAAGTGCTGTCCGGTTTCTGACAAGGCAGGTGTGCCCTGGGGACGAATCAAGCACACTTTGGCGTTCAATTGTTTCAACAATTGGGACAGACGCGCTTCCGGCCAACGCACATCCAAGGGCGCAAACGCTGCTCCCGTCTTCATAACCGCAAGAGCAGCCACTGGAAATTCCAACCCTTTTTCCATTAGAATTGGTACCAGGTCCCCTGGTCCTATTCCTCGGGCTACTAAATCATGGGCCAGGGCATTCGCTTTTCCTGAAACTTCCTGGTAACTCAATTGTTCTGATTGGAACAAATAAGCAACGGCTTCGGGAGTTTTCAACACTTGAGCATCAATCAAATCCAGGATGGTTTTTGACTCTGGCAAAGAACTTTCAGTCTGATTGGCGGTGATCAACAAATATTCCCGTTCTTCTGGAGACAATAGATTCAACTGTCCCATCGCCTGGTCTGGGTTCGACAGAACCGAGGCGATCAATTGGTGAAAGTGTGCTAACACCCATTCCATTCGTTGAGGACTGAACAAACGAGTGTTGTATTTCAGTTCCATCTCCAAACCTTCCTCGATCTCAGCAAATTCAAAGGAAAGATCAAACTTACTCACCCCCGACTCTCGATCAAAGAACGAAACCTGTGCCTGGTCCAGTACCAATTCAGGAGGAGCATCGTTTTGCACAATCATTAATACATCAAACAAAGGAGAACGACTGGGATCTCGCTCCAGTTTGAGGTCGTTCAACAACGAATCAAATGGAGTGTCTGCATGATCAAAAGCAGCAATGGTAGTGGCTTTTACTTGCTGCAAACACTGCATGAAGCTCATCTCAGGAGAAAGTTTGTCCCGTAGTGCCAGAGTATTGACGTAACATCCCACCTGATGTTCCAGATCCACATGATCCCGTCCGGCAATTGGTGTTCCCACAATCAAATCTTCTTGCTCCGTGTAACGGTAGAGTAAGATTTTGATCAAGGTCATCAAGACCATAAAGAGACTGGCTTGTTCCGATTCTGCCTGCCGCTTCAAGGCTTCCAGATGAGTCGAATCCACGATAGTGAATAATGTGGCGCCATCATAGGTTTTGACTGGAGGTCTTGGAAAATCCACAGGGAGATTGAGGACCGGCAAATCTCCTGAAAGTTGGGTCAACCAATAAGCATGGGATTTGGCCTGGGTTTCAGATTGCAGACGATTCTTTTGCCATACCGCATAGTCTTTGTATTGGATACGTAATTCCGGTAATCCTGCTACTTCTAGAGCATGGCCTCTTTTTAAGGCATGATAAAAAGTGAAACATTCACGCAATGCGATTCCTACCGACCATCCATCACAGATGATGTGATGGATGTTGAACAGGAAGACAAAACGGGTTTCACTCAGTTTGAGGAGGTGGGTCCGCAATAACGGTGGCTGGTCGAGAAGAAAAGGCCTGGCCATATCTTCAGAAAGGACATGACGAGCAACACTTTCTGGGTCAGGTTCATGACTGCAATTATGGAAAGCCATCTTGAAATCTGAAGAGGGTACAATTTTTTGTCGTGGAACTCCGTTACGAGTGAAGAAAGCAGTCTGTAAAGACTCATGACGTTTGATCACTTCCCCCAGAGCTTGTTCCAACGCTTCTACATCCAGTTCTCCTTCAATCAGCAGAGAAATCGGGATGTTGTAAGCCGTAGGATGGTCTTCCAGTTGATCCAAAACCCATAAGCGTTGTTGGGCAGAAGAAAGAGGATAATCGTCTTGTGGCTCTACCGGAGGAATCATCTCGTACTTTTGATTTTCCTGATGGCTGAGCCTCTGTGCCAACTTTTCCACAGTATCGGCTTCAAAAAAATCTTTTAAACTGATCTCAAATCTAAGGATTTTATAAATTCTGGCCACGATCTTGATGGCTTTGAGGGAATCCCCTCCAATTTCGTAAAATGGTGAAATAGCACTGACTCGTGACAAACCTAAAATCTCTCCAAAGACACCAGCAAGTTGAGTTTCCAAACCTTCTTTGGGAGCTTGAAAGGGACGATTGAGATAAATCATTTCCTCTGGTTTGGGCAACGCTTTTTTGTCGATTTTTCCATTCAAATTAAGAGGAAAGGCATCCAAACGCAGAAAAAAAGAAGGAATCATGTAACCGGGTAATTTCCGTTGCAGGTGTTCTCGCAGGGCATTTACTTCGAAGGCTTGCTTTTCCGTGTAGTAGCAAATCATGGAATATTCTCGGGTCGTGTTTTGATGAGCGACGACCAGGGTCTGTTCGACTGGTTCAAAGCTCAGAACACTATGCTCCACCTCAGAGAGTTCTACACGGATACCATGAATTTTGATTTGACGGTCCAAGCGTCCGATGAATTCGATAGAACGATCAGGAAGATACCGGCCCAGGTCTCCTGTTTTGTACAAAATGTCTTCTTTTTCAGATTGAAGCGGATTTTGGACAAAAGACTGGGCTGTCAGTTCCGGGTGGCGATAATAACCTTTGCTACGGAAGGGCGTTTTGATATAAATTTCTCCAATTTTTCCAACAGGGCATAACTGATTATCCTTCAAAATTAAAATGGCTGTGTTGCTGATCGGTTGCCCCAAAGGCATGATTTGATGGGGATCAGAAGGGCGTTTTTGTAAACGATTGAAGATTTTAGCCAAAGTTGTTTCAGAGGGGCCATACAAGTTGACCAACTGGATTCGCTCTTCCACCAAATCCATCCATTGCTGGACATCTTTACCATAAACGGCTTCGCCCGCCAGCAGGACGTG
The DNA here is from genome assembly GCA_028282505.1 of SAR324 cluster bacterium. Lineage (GTDB taxonomy): Bacteria > SAR324 > SAR324 > SAR324 > NAC60-12. The sequence goes on from JANQHV010000446.1 coordinate 36,396, forward strand.
TTGTAAAGCAGGAAATATCTGACGAGTTTCTGACAGGGTTGTGATTTCGGCCATCATTAAACGAAACAAAGAGGGCACACAATGCATCAGCGTCAATCGTGAATCTGCAATCCAGCGGACCAATTCGGCAATGTTGCTCTTGATGCCGGGGCGGGGAATGCAAAGTGTGCCTCCGCTGATCAAGGGCAGAAAAATATCCCGAAAGCTCACATCAAATGTGTTGGGTGCTAAAAAGCTGACCTTACAATGCTCGTTGACTCCAAATTCCTGCTGCTCCCAATGGATGAAGTGACTGAGCCCTTTTTGAATACCCAGGATGGTTTTAGGCTCTCCTGTGGACCCCGAAGTAAAAATGAGGTAACAATCGTCATTTTCATCCACTTGCAAGGAGGGATTGTCGTCTCTGTCAAGAACCCCCACAACTTTTGTTGTCCACACACTGTTTTGCCGATGAACGACTTGAGCTTGTTGTGCATCATCCAACACCAAAATGCCAGGTTCCTGCTGTCCCAATTGCAGTTGTTCCTGTTGAGTTTGTAATTTCGTTTGCAAAGCTTGGGAAACGATTAACAATTTTGGTTGAGTCTGCTCCAGTAGGTGTTGCCAACGGTGTGGAGGAAAATCCACATCCAGTGGCATGAAAGCATGTCCTGCTTTCAAAACCCCAAGTATGGAGGCCACATAGGCAATACTGCTTTCAAAGATCAAGCCGACTATGGAATGGTGGGGAATCCCTTGAGCCTGAATGGCATGGGCAATCCCATTGGCCAGTCGATTCAGTTTGCAATACGAAATGGATTGTCCTGTTTCTTCAATCGCAATGCGATCAGGAAATTGAAGGACACTGTTTTCAAAAACAGTATGGATGATCTTTTTATTCACTTTTCCTCCTCAAAGAACACCAATGAAAAGCAGCCTCCCCTAATCCCACAAATATTTCTGTTCGCTTCCCTAGTCTGCTTTAAACTTAGAACCTGTTTGAAAAACCTGATTCTGCTGCAAAACCGTCTCATTGGCGTTTGTTCTGAGAAAATTTTCGTTAAATAGACTGGCTATTCTCCTTAAATTTTCTCAAAAATCCGCTCAACGAGACTGATTTTTCGCGACGAACCATCTTTTCCAAAGAGGTTCTTAAAAAATATCTTCAGATGCTCCAGACCATAATCTGTCTGTTCTCGTTTAGTTTAGTTCTGCATCGCCGTCCCCTGGATTAAATGATTTTTCAAATGTCTGGTGTTTCTCCCATTGCAAACACAACTCTTCAATGAAGCAAAAGTCAGTATTTTGGGTTTCTTGTATGCAACTGGCAATTTGCTTTAAAGGGCGTTTTGATAAAAAATCGAGATCTGCTGTGCCGCGAAAATGTGGAGATGTGTATTGATCGGAGACTTGATGGATCCGGGCAATCTGTTCGCCGAAATGGAAATTCTGTGGTTCACTCATCACAGAAGCAGGTTGGCCAGGGGCGTATTCGAAAAGACACCAACTGTGCTGGCCTTCAGGTATTTGCAAAATTCCCATCAAATGACCATCTTTATCATGATAGGGGACTGCCACGGACACCCCCCATTGTTTCAAATAATGAAGCCACTCCAATTCAAATTGAAGTCCTTCTAGCTTAGAAATCCATTGTTTTTTAGTATGGTAGACCCGTGAAATAGCTAGAACCCTTGGTTCAACCTTGTCTCATTTTATTACTTTCGGGCCTTCAAACAGCAATGTCAGCATTGCCTGTGGAACAAGAGGCAGGAAGTCATCGATCAAATCCCCCCTTGATCCTTTTTCTACATACCCAGGCGGATGGCCCCATAATTCGTACCATACTCTCCTGCACACACCATGTGGGCATTCCAGCCTGGATTGCTTTAAAATCGAGTCCCATTGCTTTTCAAATCGTTATGCAGGCTTCAACTCAACGATCCTCTTCTGGCAATGGACTCAATTCCTTAGAAAAGAGGCGTTTCTTCCAGCGAACTAATTTCGAGAATATTCTGCTGAAGAAACTAAAAAATCCTCTCAACTTATCTTTTAGCTTTAGCAGCCGTTGTGGTGGTTTTGTCCGCCTCTTTGGCTTCAGCCTCTCCTTCTTCTGCTGTGGTTCCAGCACCTGATCCTGAAGCTGCAGCCAACTGCTCCTCATAATAAGCTCTTGCTTTTTCTGGATCAAAGTTGAGGAAAGTACCACCCGACTCAAAATGGCGGATGAAAACTTTGCCCAAAGCGTAGGTGCTTGCACCAAAAACAGCTGGTGTGGATACCATTCCCAGGAATCCTCCCACCACAGGCACGGATTTAGCCAAACTGCCAGCAAAGCCCCCGAAAAAGCTTGGAGCAGATGAACCCACTAAAACTGTTGTAATGTGTTTAAACTTTGCTTGAGAAAATTCTGTTCCGTACATTTCCGCCAGTTTCTTGACCAACCAAAACTGAACACCACTATTGGTGGCTAAATCCACCAGAGGAACAGGAATAAATCCTGTCCCACTAGACACTAACGAATATTTATTGACGAGGCTGGCAGCCTCGGCATTACGCTTTTCACGATCTTCACGATTTAAAACTGCTTCCATTTATCTCTCCTACTAGGATGAAATTTAAAAGAAATATACCCCTTCACCCTCAATTCCTCATTCACTAGCGGGCGGGTACACACAACCATGACAAAAAATTATACCCCTCCATTCTATTATAAGGGGTATACCTTTTTTGAAGATGAAATTAGAATAAATTTCACCATCTAAAAAGGTAAATATTGCTTTAAAAACGGGCATTCGTGAATGAAAAATCGCCCCTTTACTTAAGTATAAAGGTTATATTTCTTTTTCAAGATAAAAATACAAGTTGAATATGAATTTCAGAGCTTTGATGTTTTGTTAGCAGACATGATCATACTTTCGTCCGATGAACACTTTTCACATATTTGATTGAAATGTTCTCTGAGCTTGTCGAAGAGAGTACAAATTTGTGAGTGACTCAAAGCTGTTTCCTGAATTCTTTTGTTATTTGTGTACAACATATAGCAGAACCGAAAAACTGTATATGGGGAAGTACTACTCATTTTTCCGGGGAGATTTTTTTTGTAAATAATTTCAGTTAGTTGAAGTAGTGAGAAAATTCAGTTTTTTTAGGAAATATAAAATGAAAAAATGGGATATGGGGAAGTACTACCTATTTTTCCGGGGAGGATTTTTTTATAAATAAATTCAAATAGTTAAATCGAATAAAGTCGCTTTTTTTCTATAAATTTTTCAGACAAAAAAGTATTATTTAGGGAAGTACTACCTATTTTTCCGGGGAGGTTATTTTTCGAATAATTTCAATAACTTAAACAAGGAGTAGATATTCTTTTTCTGGATTCTAAATTTATGGAAAAAAAAGAATAAATTTTAACTCAAGGTATTTTTTCTGAGGGGGTGAAATCAGGGAACATAATACCAATGAATATTTTTAAAAAAATATAATACCGTGACTAAGAACCTGTTTGAAAAACCTGATTCTGCTGCAAAACCGCCTCATTGGCGTCTATTTTGAGGAAATTTG
>JANQHV010000162.1 GCA_028282505.1 SAR324 cluster bacterium
TTTTCGGCTAACACCAGGGTCATTTTGTACTTCTGTATAGTCCACGATTTGCCTGATGGTATTGACGACTTCTTTGTGGTAATGGGGCAAACTATCGCCATGAAATTGATAGTATTCACGCAGCTTAGAAAATAGATCCAATATATAAGATTTAGACTCCTGGTAGCGATCTTTCAGGATAATAAAACGATCCGTTGGATGGAGATAACCTAAAAACTCAAATGTGTACTGCACATCCATTTGATGAAGTTTTGAGTATTCCTTCAAAAAATCTTCTTTCAACGGAAGGTGTGTAAAATGGTATTTGGCAAACTCGTCGTAGACTCTATCTTCTTTGAGAGTGTGTTCATGGAGATCTAACACAGGATTTAACTCCATCAATACATTTTTGATGGTAGGCGTGATATGTTTTCCATTGGTTGATAACGTTAAGAGGGCACGTGCTAAAATCATGTATAATCGACGAAGATCATTCAGGAAAATAGGATGGGTATCATCCAACTCACGCTCTTTTGCTTCCAAACACAACATATGGACAACGTTAATAATTTGTTTGGCATATGGTTCGAAGCGTTTGGGATTTAAAACAGTCAATTTTGTGATTTTGTGAAAATCTTCATAAGTTATCAAGAATTGTGTGAATCGGTAAAGCAGCCGGGTAATACGGTTGGTGATGTACATATAAATAAAGCCGGTTTGCTTTGCCCGATAATTCAGAAAATCCTGGAGTAAATCAAAAATTAGTAAAGGGTTGGTGATAAAAAGAAGGGCATCCACTTCCCAGGGAATTTTACGGAATGAAAAGCTAGTTAGATCATCAACGGGGAGGTGGGGCTTGATATATTTCTTGAATAGCCGAGGATTCGCTAAATATGCTAAAGACAAGTTGATCATGTTGAGTCGGTTCGCAATTCCATCGGATGCGTCAATTTCTAGAACCGATTGAATTTCACGAGTTAATTCGGGGTTTTTCCCTGCCAGGTGCTCCAACTCTTGAGCTTGTGTCATCAATTGATCTCTCAATTGTTCTAACATCGTATTGTGTGTATCATATTCTTGATAGAATTTTTTTGAATTTTTTTTCAGAAATTTGTGAATTCGCTGAAGCTGACGCTTCATTTTTTTATCTGTGGTTTGTGCTGATTGCTTTGCCATGGTTTCACTAAATTCAAAAGGGTCCTCATACGAAGTTGCGCTTAAAAATTGACAATACCTTGAAGATAAAAATAATTGACACTTTTTAAATACAACTTGGTATCAATATTTTGTGCCGGGTTTGACTATAAAAACTTACATCAAAAAACATTGAATACCAAGTTGCGTTTAAAAAAATACTCACCCTAATTTTGAAGCCGTCATGAATGTATTTCTTGAATGCCCAATAAGACAAATCCAATCAAAAAATAAAATTTGTTCTCTGGAAAAACCAGTTTTGGTTGGGATTGTGAATGTTACTCCAAACTCATTTTCGGATGGAGGACGTTTTCATAATTTAGAGGAAATCTTAATTTATGTACGTCAGATCATCCAGGATGGTGCTGACTGGATTGAAATTGGTGGAGAATCGACGGGGCCAGGTGCTCAGACCGTTGCTTTAGAAGAAGAATTACAACGGGTGATCCCGGTGATCAAGGCTATTCGTCAGGAAAGTGATATCTGGATTTCTGTAGATACCTATAAAGCAGAGGTTGCTTTGCAAGCGATTGAAGCTGGTGCAGATTTGGTGAATGATGTGACTGCATTAAGAGGAGACTCTGGCATGGCTCGTGTGTTGGCCCATGCTCAGGTGCCGGTAATTATCATGTATGCCAAGGATATCGATGCCCGTACTACAACAAAAAACGTCAATTATGTCGATGTGATCCAGACCATTCAGGCATTTTTTAAAGAGCGTTTGGCTTTTATGCAAATGCAGGGAATCGAGCTGAAAAATATCATTCTCGATCCTGGTATGGGGTTTTTTGTTAGTGGTGTGGCTCGTTACAGTTTTGAAATCATTCAACGTCTCCCTGAACTCACGACATGGGGATACCCCATCATGATCAGTACGTCTCGTAAGTCTTTTTTAGCAAATGTCTCGTCGAGTAAAACGTTGAGCGTTCATGAACGGGAAATTCCTACTGCAGTGACCTCAGCCATTTCAGCATGGCAAGGTGCCTCTTTGTTGAGACTGCACAATATTCCACAGGCCCGTTTAGTTTTGGATACAATTCATGCATTGCAAAATGCTTGTAAATCTTCTGGTAACGACTTAGCCACGAAGTGACGCTCAGAAACACTAAATTGTAAAATATAGTGCTCAAGAAAAGTTTTTTCCTACTGCCGATATAAATCAAAAATCTTGAAAAAATGATTTTAAAATCCATTTAATCTGCGTGGGTCTGCGTCCGGAAATTGTACGAAGTATTCTTTAAAAGCGGGTTTGATAGGCTATTTGTCCCCCGTCCCAAAAATCTGAAAAAAAATTGTCGGCATTCCATGTTGTCGTAAAAAATAGATGGCCGTTATTGGGGGGATGATAGATCTCCAAGCTGATTCGCAATTTGGCTTCTATCCCTTCGTCTTCGTCGTCTGGAGTTGCATCAGTGAGGATGTCTTGAATTTCTATCACATGGCCTGTGTAAAGACCATAGTCTATGTTGATTTCGTCCGTCAGTGGTTGGACGAATATCCCATAAATTTGCAAAGTTTCAAAGCGGTAATTATAGTCTTTATCAACATTATTCAGATTTCGTAACAGATTGCGAAAACGATCATACCGGATACCTACATTGAGTAAATACCGGGTCCACAACGAATTCATCCAATAGAGATCTGTTGATAAAAATTGAAGCGTCTGTTGACGATTGTCGTTTTCAGTTGCCAATGGTGTGAGACGGGCTTTCTCAAAATGAAAGCCACGATATTTCATCCCCCATATTTCCTTATCTTGGGGTTTGTGCTCCAGGATAAAACTGGCATCTTCTCCCTTATTTTTGAAGGTGAGTTCTTCTTCTGGAAAATATTGCTCTAAAGCGCGATCCATTAACAGATGAAAGCGAATTCTCCAGTTATCCAGGAAACGATAGGCTCCTTCTACTTCTTCTTCTATTGGTTCTGTTCGATACTCGTCTTCCTCAAAATTTTTTTCATTGTAGTAGGGACCCTGTTCCAGATAGGAAAAACGAATATAATTCCAGGGATCTTTTCCGATGCGTAAGGCAGCTCCAATCTCGCTAACCCTTTTATCATATGTAGGAAATCCAAACAATGAGAAGATATAGGGCCCTAGAATGTGGAATTGCACTTCCACTTCTTGTCTGATTGGTTTGATGGCATAAAACTCCTCTTGTTTGAGTTGATAGTTCACGACCAGATATTGGTGCACCGGTTGTTGTATTCGTAATTCTGCTAACAAATATAAAAAATCCAGACCCATGCTGCCAGACATAATGCGTAAACCATTGGTGGTTTCATACCATTCGTCATCCAGATCAGGGCGTAATTGATAGGATTTGATGTCTAAAAAATTTTCACTTTGAAAATCAGGAGTGTTTAGTTCCAGATCACGATCAAAAGCCTGGACTTCTCCCAATTGAGCAATTAGGATCGACAGAAGTCCAACAATTAAAAAAGATTTCCACATAGTAGTTTTTATATTGACAAAATTTTCAATTCATCATACAAATGTTGTTTATTTTTTATGTCCCCATCGTCTAGTCGGCCTAGGACTCCGCCCTTTCACGGCGGCAACAGGGGTTCGAATCCCCTTGGGGATGCCAAAGTATCCATGAACGATTCGTCTCTAATTGGTACAGTCTTTTTACACCAATCCCACTGTACACGTTTTTTCCAAAAAAGTCTCAGGGGACGTAGCTCAGCTGGGAGAGCACGACGCTGGCAGCGTCGGGGTCAGGGGTTCGATCCCCCTCGTCTCCACCA
>JANQHV010000180.1 GCA_028282505.1 SAR324 cluster bacterium
ACGCTCAGGGTGACATGGTATTCAATGTGCCAAACAAAACCAAAATCTCACTACTATATATGACGAAATACATGGCAATTCTCCATTGTTCAAGACATATCTCCTGGATTATTTTCTTATTTTTTAATTGTTTGAAATCATTGCTAAAAAAAACCTCCCCGGAAAAATGAGTACTCCCTCCCCATATACAAAATATCACCTTTTTGCTATCAGATACCAGGCTATCTTTAAAAAATATGATGGTAGCGCCGCCTTACAGGGCGGCCTCATAGTCGTGCCACCTTACAAAGTAACTCTATGGTAGCGCCGCCTTACAGGGCGGCTTTATAAAAAGCTGGCACGTAAGCCGTGGTGCACTAATGCAACACTACCATAAGCTCATCACGTCGTTTTGTTCGATTGGCCTTGATGGCAGCACCGCCTTACAGGGCGGCAAAAAGCTGGCACGTGGCTACGGGTATGTTCAGTGCACATGTTGTGAAAAGTGGATGCTGGATCAAGTCCAGCATGACAAGTCACTTTGATGTCATTCCGGGCTTGACCCGGAATCCAGAAGATCAAGAATTCAAAATATGTGCTATACAATTGCACTAGCAATTTTGTTTTGATGGATTCAATTTCCACCACAACGAATTGGTGGAAACATCGCAAGCTCCTTATTCCACCCTACTGGTACTATCAGTCCCCATTCGGTGGTCTACATACGGGAAGAGCAACGGAACAATAAAGCTGAGAGGATATTTTCGTGACTGACCGTCCATTCAAAAACAACGAATTCCGGATACGGATAGGAAACCCAAAAAATCCTGGTTTGCGGCCTCAATATGAACGGCTGCAACAAATCCCTAAGAACCAGAATCCTTATGTTTCCGGAACGGTACTGCCAGGAAATTCTCCAGTTTTTTATGGACGAGAAGCGATACTGTTTGACATTGCTGCCAATTTACGCCAGCCCAAACCCGCTTGTGTCAGTTTAACAGGAGAACGACGCATTGGAAAATCTTCCGTGCTCAATCAAGTGATCGAGATCTTAGCCCAAGAATCCGGGCTGATCACCATGCACGGAGACGCCCAAAACTGGCAGATCAACAGCCCTGGAGAATTCTTCACCACGCTCCATCAGTCCATTTGTCAGGCATTGGACATGACCATTTCTAACACAGTCCAGGAATATGCCGATTTTCGAGATTTTGTGGAAGATCAGGTCATTCGACACCAATACCGCTTTGTCCTCATCATCGATGAATTTGACAAAATGGCCCAAAATGAAAACTTTGACCAGCAATTTTTCGCCAACCTGAGAGCCTTGGGTGGGCACCCTCAGTTTGCTTTTGGTTATCTGATTTCCAGCCGTCGTCCCCTGGAAGAAGTCTGTCGGCAACATCACAGCACCCTGGAATCTTCCTTTTGGAACATCTTTGGTATTGCGTATGTGCTTGGATTGTTGCAAACCAAAGAAGCCAAACAACTGATTGAGAAACCACTCAAGCAGAGCCTGGGCAGCCTAAACCCTCAGGCCCTGTCTCGTTGCCTGGAATGGACAGGCCACCACCCCGCCATGATTCAGATGGTCATGGTCCATGTCTGGAACACCAAACAGAGAAATGGAAAACTCAATCTGCATCAGATTAAGCAGGGACTGCGTCCTTATTTTAAAGACCTGTGGGAACACCGGAACCTCAATGAACAAATGCTGCTGCTGAAGATGACTGGTGCCCAAAAAATCCAACGTGATGCTCTCTTCACAGATTTGCAAATGCGGGGTTTGATCAACAACAAAGGGCAACTCTTTTCCATGTTGTTCCAGGAACTGATTGAGGAATGTGTGCCGGAAGGTAAATCTGTAGACCAGGCTATTGCAGAAATTATCAAAATTTCGAAAGGAACGAGGACTTTGTTAGACGAACTCCTGAAATGGGCCAAAATAGGCGGTAAATTATGGAATGCTCTGCAAGGCAACGACAACACCCCAGAAGAGGAAGAATAAAATGACTTTTTGGCAAAACACGGCTTATGTCCTTCAGCACATGTGGTTGTGGCCATTGCGTTTGTGGATGCAGCCGCTCTCGTTGCGCATAGATGCCAAAAAAAACAAAAGAAAATGGTCTGAGTTGATCTGTGCCCTACTAGGAGGAGCCATTTGGGGAGCAGTCAGTGGCATCGCTCTCTGGCAATGGACAGGAAATATCCATGCCATTTGGATCCTTGCTTTCGCTTTCTCTTTACCTATTATGGGCTCTTTCTCTGACGTTGGCAATTTCGTTTGTGCTTTCGGTTTCTCTGTCGCTGCCCATTTCGCTGTCGCTTTTTCTGTCATTGCCCCTCTGGCTGTCGCTCTCGCTACCCCTTTTGCTTTCGCTCTCGTTGTCAACTACGCTGCTGCTAACACCGATGCTTTCACTGGCCCTTTCCCTGTTACTTTCAATGTTTATCTCTTAATAGCTTTTTTTGGAATTCTGCTCAATTGGTGGCTGCCGATCAATATTTTAACACTCATTATTGTTTTGATTGCATTTTTATTTTTCTTATTCAGTTGCTGGGCTTTCGTATCTGTGATCAAAGAAAACGTTCGTTTTCCTAATTGGGCTGTGCGTATCTGGACTATTTTATGGGTTATCGGTTTACTGATCATTGCTTTTGCCCTATTTCCTGATATTACCAAAGCAGAAAGTTTTGTCTGGGGAGCAACCCTGCTTTTTTCTTTTGGTATCGGCAGTTCGATGGGATTTTTTATTACCGGTCTCCTAGTTATAGAAGAAAAAAACCTTCGGGGATTGACTAATAGACAACTAAATTATTTATCATTCTTCTGGATTTTTTTTATTATTTTGACCTTGGGGGCCTGGCTTTCTGATCCTGACATGGAAGGACTGAATGAAAATCTAGATATCCTCGCCTTGTTTTTAGCGTCGGCTCCTCTTGTGATGACCGGTCTTTTTCTCTACCCCTTCTTGATAATGATTTCGTTGTGGCAATGCCGGAGAAATTGTGTTCGGCTTCACACGGCACAGCGTTTGAACCTATTACTTCCAATTCGCTTTCAGACATTCGCCTATCCTTTGCCCGGATTGTGTAATTATTTGATCCAACTGGCCCGGTATCATGATGCTCATACCGCCTTTGAGGCCATCCAAACTTTGCAATTTTGGAGCTTACAAATGCGAGCAACTCGACTGGCGGCTCAAGAGTTGGCCAACGACAAAGAGACTGCCATTGATTTTTGTGGACACATAGCTATTCAAACTAATGCTGTCACCTTATTTCATGTCAGTACCATCAGCCAAATAGCTCTACCCATTGTAGTTTTGAGCAAATACCACAAAGAAGAAGCTGAACAGCCATTACAATTGTATGCTGGCCAGCCTTCTTCACAAAAGACGATGTTTTTGTTAGATCCTCAAATCGAATCAGGATGGCTAGAACATGAGGAGGTGCGGGAGCAAACGCTGGCAGAGCGCGTTGCTTATGCCCTCCATTTGTTAGTAGATTTTCAATCATTCAAGCACTATGAATCTTATCATCGTTTGTTGCTGACACTGCAACAATATATCTTGGTTGAGCAATTGAGTGACTTTGTCAATATTTTATCTCCTGTAAAAGTTGAGATGGATAAAAACACGAAGTGGATGGCTGGGGGATGGCAAATACTAAAAGACATGCAAGCAGTGATTGATGATCTGGATACTTACCGGGAGTTGAGCACAGAATCGGCCAGGAAGGATTTTCTGGCCAGCAAAACTCAACGTTTGCAAGCCTTGTCATGGGATGATCTGCCTCTTTTTTGGGGGGAGATTGGTAAGGAAGTTGTCGCTGCCTGGGTGAAGGTATTTACTCAGGAGACCAACCAAGCCAAAGAATGGCTGCGCTTGACGATCACCCTGCCCCAACAAACTCTAAAAGTCGGTCAACAAAATATCATTCTAAACCTTGAAAATCCTACGAATGTCTTGGCCAGAAAAATTGTAATAAAGCTGGAAGAGTCCGCAGGCATTTTCTGGAATGCTTTGGAAGCTAGACACCGCTTATTAGAAGGAGGACAGAGAGTTCCCCTGACATTAAAAATGGAATGTAAAACTGCGGGAGAGTATTCCGTCAAAGGAGTATTGAAAGCCTTGGATCTGGAAGATAATCGCATCGAGGAACCGTTCTCCTTTCGTATCCATGTAGGGCAAGTAGGAAAACCTTATGCACCGGCAGAGATTCAGCCCTATGAAATCGGGCCTGGCCTGGGCAGCGACCGCACCTTTGTCGGACGTCAAGAATTGTTGGATGAACTGCAAGGACTGTGGCGGCAACCCCAGGGAAAACCAGCGGTGATGCTGGTCGGTCAACGGCGCATCGGAAAAACCAGTCTGTTGAACAAAATTGTCCGTGATGGCTTGACAGACACGCACTTGATTCCCATTGTGATCGACATTCAAAACTGTAGCAGCGACTATGATTTTTTCCGCACAACTGCCCGTAAAATGAGCCAGGCAGTGGGAGGAACTGCCCCTGTCATGAATCGGGAAGACCCTTATCCTGATTTTAAAGATTATTTATTGGAGACAGGTCCTCGTTTGCAAGAACGCCGTTTTTTGCTGATGCTCGATGAAGCGGATTTGATCCCCCAACGCCAATTCAGCGATTTATTGCCCGGTTTTCTGCGTTCCTTGATGCAAAGCCCAGATTACCCCACCCTGCTTCTGTTTTGTGGCACTTATGCCCTCAAACGGATGGGTCAGGATTATGATTCGATTCTGTTCAACACAGCCAAGCAGTATACGGTCAGTTACATGAAGCGTCAGGAATCCCACACCATTCTGCAAAAACCTGTGCAGGGGATTTTGGAGTTTGATCCGTTGGTGCTGGAAGAAGTCTACGAACTGACTCAGGGACAACCGCTGGTTGTTCAATCGATTGGAGCGAAGTTGATTCAGCACTTTAATCGGGCTTATCATAATCAAGAGGAACGAGACAACTATGTGGATTTGAACGATTTGGAACGAGCGGTGGAGGAGTTGGTGAAGCAGGAAAGTAATGCTGCTTTCGAGAATCACTGGCGGGATAGTGATTCAACCACCCGTCGTGTCTTATCCACACTGGCCTCGGTAACAGATGAGAGGAGCCGCAAACAACTGAACATGGATGGCATTGAAGCGGCTATGGGCGACCATCGAATTTCGTTACCCCACGAAAAAATCTTTTCTATTCTGGAAGATTTAGTTAATGAAGAGATTCTGGTGAGTGAAGGTCCGACTTATCGTTTTAGGGTTCCTTTGTATCGCCGGTGGATTCATTGGCGTTGGAGTCCAGCAAAAGTTCGGGAGGAATCAAGGTCGTAACTATAGATCCTTCGCTGTACTCAGGATGACATAAAAAACAAGATTTATGAATTCTCTAATGGGATCTGAATAGTTTTACTAAGTACAGCTAATCAGAAATAAGTGCTCAAATTCTTGTTATGACAGTCTTACTCTTAATCCTAATCTTACTCTTAATCTCTGGAAATTGAGGGATTA
>JANQHV010000193.1 GCA_028282505.1 SAR324 cluster bacterium
ATCAGCCGGTCCTGGCAGATAAAAGTGATGGAATGGGCCAGGCTGTAAAAATGCCACACCATAACGCCAGGCATCCACCATACGTACCGTGTCACGGAAATAGCGAATCAACGAATAGAACAATTCTTCCCGTTCACGAGCATTTGTGATTTCTTCTTCATATTGTTGTAAGCGTTCCAGCAATTCGGGGCCTGGTGCTCTTTTTCTCTGAGACTGGGGCAGCGACCGTTGCCCGGTTTCCAGGAGTATGCTCAATTGCTGAATGAGCAACTCTATCAATTCCTGCTGGTAGACTGGTATTTCTGATGTCTGCGTCGTCACTTCCACAATTCCCAGGGCTTCTTGATTCACATCGAGCAATGGAAAAATCTGCAAACACTCGACACCTTGAGCGAAATACTGTTCCAGTTCTATCTGAAATCGACCCGCTTCTTTCTCTTTTTGGTAGGAAATCGCTTGCTTTTCATGTAAAACATGCCCTGTGAGAGTTTTTTCTTCGATGGAGAGTGGAGGAAGCTCCATGGAGGTTTGGTGTTCAAAGTGTTCGTAATACCACCCTCCGTGATAGACTCGCACCGAAAGACTGGGAAAGAAAGAATTGATGCCATGCATAAAGGTTCTCACCAAATCCTGGGCCTGGGTTTTTCCACTACTGTGACGTCGTGCCTTGTGCAGCTTTTCCAACAGCGTTTTGAAATTTTGATAACACGAACATTCTAAATTGATGGTGTAATTCTCAGTATTGATTAGCTCTGCCATTGACATTTTCAGTGCAATTTAAACGATTTCCTCAAAGAATTTACCCTGCTTAACAGGTCTTTTTTCAGACCTTCAGTGTTATGATTTTTCACCACGAATCATCTTTTCCAAACAGGTTCTTAGGTTGGATTTTCAACAAAATAAACTAATCAGACTTGCGATTTCCTCCGTTCTCCTCAATAACAAGTAAAAAGTTGTGTTACCAATAACATAGCCCACCTTTGGAAGAGGTGCAACCTTGAATAGATGAGTATTGAAAATGAGTGATCAAATGACCATCGCCTGCCTGGATCTGGAAGGCGTTTTAATTCCTGAAATTTGGATAAACGTAGCAGAAAAAACTGGAATTCCAGAATTGAAGTTAACCACTCGTGATATTGCCGATTATGACGAACTGATGCAAAAACGTTTAAGCATCCTCAATCAACATGGTTTGACTTTAAAAAACTTTCAGGAAGTTGTTGCGGATATGAATCCTCTGGAGGGGGCTTTTGAATTTTTAATGTGGCTGAAGTCACAAATCGAAGTCATCATTCTCTCCGATACGTTTCGTGAGTTTGCGATGCCTCTGATTGCCAAACTCCAATATCCAACCATCTTTTGTCACTCACTCCTGATTGATGAACAAAACCGGATTCAAGAGTATAAATTGCGCCAACCGGATCAGAAAAGAAAAGCCGTCATTGCTCTGAAAAATTTAAATTTCCGCATCATTGCAATTGGAGATTCTTACAATGATCTGAGTATGTTGGAGGAAGCCAATGCGGGGATTTTTTTCCGTCCAACAGAAAAAATCACCCAGGAGTATCCCCATTTTCCCGTGACCCGCACGTATGAAACACTCAAACAGCATTTGTGCGAACAGGAAGGGTTTATCGCTTAGTTTTCTAGGTGTCATTAGTCATTTCTTACCTTGTATTGTGGTCAAACATGAAAAATAGTAATTACCTGGCTGCCGGTGCAGTGCTGGAAGGGAAACTCGTTGTGAAGGATAATGTGACCATCAATGGAAACATTATCGGCTCTGTCGAGGCAGAGCAAGAAGTATTATTTGAAAAAGAAGCCAAATTAGAAGGCCCTGTTCGTGCCCAGGTCATCATGGTCAAAGGAGAGATTCAGGGGGAGGTTTTTTCTAATCACAAAGTCGAAATTCTACCAGGAGGCCGGCTCGAAGGAAACATCACCACACCCAAAGGAGGATTCATTGTGCGGGCTGGTGGTATATTAAACAGCCACGTAGCCGTTTATGATTCGGGTACTCATCAGGACATTCCACCCAAAAAATAGGGCCATGTGTTGAAAAAACTCTTCCTCACCCACTATTGGTCATTTGCAGTGGGCATGTCGTTGTTGATTTTTCTGAGTTCGTCCTGGTCATTTCCTCCACAGCCTCCACTGGATATCCCGTTTTATGACAAGTGGCTGCACATGCTCACCTATGCTTGCCTGGGAATATGTTATCTTAATGTGGCCACATGCGGTTTTACGAAAATGCAAAATTTTCGTCTCTGGTTGGGCTATCTGGCCACAGTGGCTTATGGTGCCTCTGATGAATTTCATCAATCGTTTGTACCAGGACGCCATAGTGACTGGCAGGATCTGTTGGCAGATGCCCTGGGAGCCACACTGGCATTGGGGAGTGTCAAAGTAAGTAAATATTATAAATAACTGATATCGTTTTCATATGGATCATCATTACACCACACTAGAATTATGTCATGCCCTGGAAGGTTCCTCTCAACACATTCCTTCCCATCAACGTTTTCACAGTTTTGCCATTGATTCCAGAAAAATTCAGCCTGGTGATCTGTTTTTTTCGATTGTTGGAGAAAATACAGATGGTCACCTTTATATTGAACAGGCTTTAACAAATGGAGCACAGGGGGTGATCGCCAACAAGGAAAGGCTGCCATCAAAACTACAGTCCTCAAAAATTCCATTGATTTTGGTCGCTGATCCCAATATGGCCTTACGGGATTTGGCCAGGGACTATCGAAGCCGCTTAAAAACCGGGCGAGTTTTGGGAATCACGGGCAGCAATGGCAAAACCTCCACCAAAGAAATCGCTGCTAATCTGTGTCGTTTCTTATATCCAAAAACCAATGCAACCCAGGGTAATTTCAACAACTTCATTGGAGTTCCTCTGACGATTCTTTCTGCATCCCTGGATGCCTCATGGTGGGTAGTGGAGATGGGCACCAATCATTTTGGAGAGATTCAAACGCTCTCAGAAATTGTAAAGCCTGACCTGGCGTTAATCACCAATATTGGAGAAAGCCATCTTGAGTTTTTAGAAAGCACCGAAGGCGTTGCACGTGAGAAGTCCGGTATTTTTGCCGGAATGTCTCCAGGGGCCATCGTTGCTATCCCCAGCCCCCTTCTTCACTCCACTATTGTTTCCCAACAGGCCATTGAGCACGATATTAATCTAGTTCGTTATGGTTTTACAAATTGGAAGTCAGACATTCCCCCTGATTACAAAGCAACGTTGCTGGATTGTTCTGCTGAACACACCCGTTTTGAATTTCAGAGTCATGTATTTGAAGTTGCCACAGGAAATCTTCTGTTGCTCGGTAATTTACTGGGAGTTCTGACATTGCTCCATTTGCAGAATGAACCGCTCGAATTGTTGTCTGAAGCAGTCCGAACTTTAAATTTTGAAATCAAGGGCAGGATGCAGATTCGAAATATGGAATCCTATGTCCTGGTAGACGACACCTACAATGCGAACCCAACCTCTTTTTGTGAGGTGATTCAAAGTGTACAGAAACTTTATCCTGACCGAAGACTCCTAGTGGTCGCAGGAGCTATGGCCGAGTTGGGTAAGCATAGTGCCAATTTGCACTTTCAACTGGGAGCAAACATGCCAAAGCTTGGAGTAAAGTATTTATTTACTTTTGGTTACAATGATGCACAATATTATAGAGAAGGATGGAAAAGCCAGGAGAAGAATCAGTCAACAGTCTTTCATACCGTCGATTTGGAAAAACTAGTCTCTACATTCAATGGTGTCGTCAAAACCAATGACGTTGTGCTGGTCAAGGGTTCTCGCTCTGCATGCATGGAACAATTTGTAAACGCTGTGATTTCCTATGAAAACAGGTCTCGCCACTCATAAGACAATGATCATTTTGTTCTTCCTGGGGGTGGTGTTTTTTAATTATCCTATCCTGTCGATCTTTAGCAGTAAAGATGAAATGATCTTTGGTATTCCTTTATTATACGCAGCCGTGTTCCTCTCCTGGGGAGTACTCACGGGAGTAGTGGCCTGGATCATGCGGACAGGTGAAGCAGATGACAGAGGTATGGAGGAAAATGGAACATGACCTTGCAAAGCTATCTGATCATCTTGATTGTGTTTCTGTATATGGGCCTGTTGTTTGTAGTTGCCCAATATGCCGAAAGACGAGCAAATGCAGGCAAAAGCATCATCAATAACCCCTGGGCGTATTCGTTATCCATTGCGGTTTATTGTACAGCCTGGACGTTTTATGGCAGCGTAGGTCGAGCTGCTGTAACGGGTTTGGGATTTCTTGGGGTTTATATTGGTCCAACTTTGATGGCTTTGCTATGGTGGTTTATTCTGCGTAAGATTGTCCGCATCAGCAAAACTCATCGAATCACGACCATTGCCGACTTCATTTCCTCACGTTATGGCAAATCGTTTGCTCTCAGCAGCTTAGTTACGATTGTGTCTGTCGTTGGCATCATGCCGTATATTTCTCTCCAGCTCAAAGCTGTTTCCAGCAGCCTCAATGTGATCTTTCAATATCCCGACATGGGTTCCAATCCCCAATCCCTGTCTCTCTTAACCGACTCGGCTTTTTATATCGCAATCCTGATGATTCTGTTCACGATCATGTTTGGAACCAGACGCCTGGATGCCTCAGAACAGCATGAAGGCCTGGTTGCTGTGGTTGCCTTTGAGTCCATCGTAAAGTTATGTGCCTTTCTGGCCGTCGGATTATTTGTCGTTTACGGCATGTATGGGGGAATGGAGGATGTTTATCAGAAAGCACAAATGGTGCCGGAACTGAAAGATTTGTTTTATTTTAAGAATGCTGATTACACGATATGGTTGTGGGTGATGCTGCTTGCCATGATGGCCTCCATGTTCCTACCTCGCCAATTTCAAGTCCTCGTCGTAGAAAATCTGGATGAGCGGCATATCAAACAGGCCATGTGGATGTTCCCCTTGTACATGTTGTTGATCACCATGTTCACCTTGCCAATTGCCTTTGGAGGCAAGCTACGCTTTCCAAGGGGAATCATCAGTCCAGACACCTTTGTCCTCACACTTCCTTTAGCTGAACAAAATTTTTTTCTAGTCGTGGTTGCTTTTATTGGAGGATTGGCAGCAGCAACCAGTATGGTGGTCGTGGCCACCATTGCCATTGGCACAATGGTCAGTAATGACCTGGTCTTGCCGGTTTTATTAAAAATAAGGGGATTTCGTATCAGTGATCGAGGAAATATCAGTGGTTTGATCTTGGGAATTCGTAGAATTGCCATTGTGGTGGTAATCTTGCTCGGATATGTCAATTTTCGGCTGATTGGAAGTTCTTATGCACTGGTTTCTATTGGCTTATTGTCTTTTGCCGCAGCAGCTCAATTTGGTCCTGCTATCTTAGGAGGACTTTACTGGAAAGAGGGCACACGTGCTGGTGCTTTGGCAGGCTTGAGTGGTGGAATACTCGTCTGGCTTTATACGATGATGTTCCCTGCCCTTGCCAAATCCGGGTGGTTTCCTGTCAGTTTTATCGAAGATGGATTGTTCGGAATCGCATTCCTCAAACCCTATCAATTGATGGGAGTGGAAGGACTCAATTGGTTGGTGCATGGAAGTTTTTGGAGTTTATTGGTCAATTTAGGGCTATACATATCGGTTTCCATCTGGATTGGCTATCAAAATGCTATTGAACGCCACCAGGCAACTTTGTTTGTGGATATTTTTAAAAGAAAGCCCAAGGGCATTTTGTGGCAAGACCGGTTTGTGATTGGTGATCTGAAAAAACTCTTGATTCGCTTTTTGGGAGTTGAGAGAACAGAACAGTTTCTATCGGAATATGAGCATTTGCAGGGTGAGTTGGAATCGAGTCCCGAATTGGCAGAATACGCAGAAAAAATGATTGCTGGTGCGATTGGTTCTGCCTCTGCACGAGTTGTCATGTCTTCTGTGATGGAAGAAGCCATTGATGCAGATGCGACGTATATGGAAATCAAAAAAGCCCTTCGTGAAAGCGAAGAACGCTTACAGACGATCATGGATAATGCACCTGCTATTATTTATCTGAAAGACATCCAGGGACATTACCTGTTGGTGAATCGAGAGTATGAACGATTGTATCACTTTACCAGAGAAGAAATGGTGGGTAAGACGGATTATGATGTCCATCCCGGAGAAATAGCCAAAGCCTTCCAGGAAAATGATCAGAAAGTCCTGGAGAGCAATCAACCGTTGCAATTTGAAGAAGAAGCATGGGAAGGCGACAATTTACACACGTATCTGTCGGTGAAATTTCCGATTTACGACGTATCAGGCAAAGCCTATGGCATTTGTGGAATATCGACCGACATTACCAAACGTAAAAAAGCCGAACAAGAACGAGAACTGCTGATTACGAAGCTGGAGGGACAGAAAGAAGAACTAGAACGCTTTACTTATACAGTTTCTCATGATCTAAAAAGCCCAGTGGTAACGGTTCGGGGATTTTTGGGATTCCTGGAGCGTGATTTGAAAGAAGGCCGGCAAGATCGAATTGACAAAAGCATACAACGGATTTATGCCGCTACCGACAAAATGAATTCATTATTGGAAGAATTGTTGGAATTGTCACGCATTGGGAGATTATCCAATCCTGCCGAAGATATATCATTTCAGGAATTGGTCAACGAAGCTCTGGACGCTGTCGGAGGACGGCTGGAAGAAAAGAATATCCAATTGAATGTTCTTCCTGATTTACCCAAAATCTATGGTGATCGGCCACGCTTACGTGAAGTCGTTGAGAATTTAATTGACAATGCTGCCAAATATATGGGAGACCAGTCAACCCCCTGTATTGAAGTTGGAGTTCGTTATCACAGTGGACAAACTATTTTATATGTGCAAGATAATGGAATAGGGATTGAATCGAAATATCATGAGAATGTATTTCGCTTGTTTGATAAGCTCGATCCAAATACGGAAGGAACAGGGATTGGACTGGCAATTGTCAAAAGGATTGTAGAGGTTCATGGTGGTCAGGTCTGGTTTGAATCCAAGGGCCTGGGGCATGGCTCTACGTTCTGCTTTACATTGGCCAGTCGGGAAGAACAGCAACAGTTGGAGCTTCAGGAAAAAGAATTACAAGTTGGGGAGTGAAGCATAATGAAATCAAAACGGTTAAAAATTGTATTGATTGAGGACAATCCAGATCATGCAGAATTGATCAAAATGGGATTGGAAGATAGTGGAGTGGATATGCAATTAGAACACTTGGAAGATGGCGAGGAGGCACTACATTATCTCAATCGAGAAGGAGAATATGCTGAATCTGAAGAATGGTTTCGGCCAGACCTGGTGCTGTTGGATTTGCGGTTGCCCAAAGTTGATGGTCTGACGGTTCTCCAACAAATCAAGTCCAACAAAACCTTGCGACGCATTCCTGTTGTCATTTTAACCACTTCCTCTGCGGATAAAGATGTCAATATGGCTTATGACCGATATGCCAGTAGTTATTTAGTCAAGCCAATTATTTTTGAAGAATTTTCCCGCATGATGCGTAGTTTGGGAGTTTATTGGACCAAGTACAGCAAAAAACCTGTCAGTTGAAACACTATGAGTGAAGAGCAAAAACACATCTTGTTGATAGAAGATGACGAGTTACACATAGAATTGGTGGTGATGGCTTTTGACGATTATCCCGACCAATTCTCATTGGGAATTGCGAATACCATCCAGGCTGCATGGGATTATTTGGCCAAGACTTTGCCTCATCTGATCATAACTGATTTTCTCTTGCCAGACGGTAAAGGGATTGAACTGGTGGGAGCCATCAAAAATAAACACCCCAACATCCCTGTTGTGGTGATGACCAGTCATGGTGATGAACAGGTTGCCGTCGAGGCTATGAAAGCCGGAGCGCTGGATTATATTGTTAAATCTGAAGTTACGTTGATGGCCATGCCCAAGTTGAGTTCACGTATTTTGCGAGAGCATTCTCTGGTGACGGCCCATCAAGAAACCGAACAGAAACTGTTGGAAAGTGAAAAAAAATACCAGATCGTTTTTGAACAGTCCATTGATGCCGTCGTGATTATTGATAGCAACGATTACTACATTGATTGTAACCAGGCGGCATTGGAAATGTTTGGACTTACCCGAAAAGAAGAACTTCTGAATAAGTATCCCTGGGAAATTGCACCAGAGGTTCAACCTGATGGACGGTGTTCTGCAGAAGTAGGCAAGGCATTCCATCAGATGGCTCTGGAGCGTGGTAGCGTGCGGTTTGAATGGTATAAAAAAAGAACTGATAATGATCAGGTCTTTCCGATCGAAGTATCTTTGACGGCAATCCCTTATCAGAAAGAGCAAGTCCTCTATGCCGTATTGAGGGATATCACCAAACGCAAGCAAGCCGAAGAAAAAATCCGTAAATTGAATGCTCAATTAGAAGTTCGGGTACAGGAACGGACACAAGAGCTGGAACAATCTCTGGAGAAACTCCAAAAGATACAGAATCAACTGATTTTACAGGAAAAAATGGCCTCCCTGGGAACCTTAATGGCAGGCATTTCTCATGAAATTAAAAATCCACTCCATTTTGTGAATAACTTTAGCGAACTGGCTGTTGAACATATCTCCATGCTGGAAAAGGAACTGAAAAAGGAAGCAGCGGACCGGGATGCCGCAGAAATCCAACAACTCATGGAGATGATTGCCAAGACAGGCAAGAAAATCAATGAGCATGGCAAACGAGCCAATGATATCATCCAATCCATGCTTCTCCATTCCAGGGGGGGACGACAAGGATTTCAAAGTACGGATATCAACGCGATTCTCACCGAATACATGGGACTCGCTTATCACAGCAGAAGAGCAACACACCAGGATTTTACCGTCACGATGGAATCGGACCTGGATGATTCTTTGGAACATATCCGAATCGTACCACAAGACATTTCCCGAGTGTTTTTGAATCTCCTGAATAATGCATTGGATACAACCTATGAAAGATTTCAGGAGGGAGTAGACGGATATTTCCCGATGGTGCA
>JANQHV010000230.1 GCA_028282505.1 SAR324 cluster bacterium
TCGTTAAATAGGCTCGCTATTCGCCTCAAATTTTCTCAAAAATCCGCTCAACGAGATCGATTTTTCGCCACAAACCATCTTTTCCAAACAGGTTCTAAAGCCTGGTTGTCTGAGTGACAGTAGGTTATGATTATGATACCAGTATAATGAGAGTTTTTTAATGCGTCTAGCATTTTGTATGAAGGAGTAGAGAGAAATTGGTGAAACATTCTTCATATTTTCCTCATATTTATATGGTATTCTGAGTCAATCACACCATTATAAAACTGTTAATAAAACAAAACCGGCAATTGCATGCGACTCACACTTTTTCAAAAATTATTTGGAGCCTTCTTCATCACTTCTCTGCTGACGGTTGGGTTGATGATCGGTTTTCTCCAATTTTCTATTGCCAGTAATTTTTCGAATTATATTGATCGTGTCACTCTGGAAAAAAGCGAAGAAATCATAACTGCACTGGGACGGTTCTATCAACAACATCAAGGATGGGAACAAATACAAGGAGATGATCGGGACTGGTATGGTTTCATCCTGCAACATATTCAAATATCCGGCCGCCCTTCCCAAAATCGTCCTGATTTTCCACGTGAATGGCAGCACCGGTCACGCATCGATTGGAAAGAATGGCAGCATCGATTTCCCAGAGACGGAAAAGATCGACCCCACCGTCCCTGGAAACATCCTCGCCCAGGATTTATTAAACGATTCAGCCTCTACGACAGCAACAAAAATCTGATTGCAGGGAAAGGGGAATCTGTAAAGAAGCATTTACTCAAACCAATCATTTTAAACGAAGCAACTGTGGGTTGGCTAGGGCTGCGTAAAATGGAGAAGCTTTCCAATCCCCTGGATATTCTTTTCTTGAAACAACACACCCAAGCCCTTTATTTTATTGGAGGAGGATTATTCTTATTCTCTCTATTAGTGTCCTATCTCATTTCCAGACCACTGGTTTCTAAAATCAGACGTTTAGCCGAAGGAGCCCGAAAAATTGCATCTCGTCAATTCAATACCAGAATTGATGTTCAAAATTCCGATGAATTAGGCCATTTGGCAGCAGACTTTAACCAAATGGCACAAACCCTGGAAAACTATGAAAACTACCGTAAGCAATGGATATCCGATATTTCCCATGAATTAGGAACCCCGTTGTCTATCATTCGTGGTGGGATGGAAGCCATGCTGGACGGGGTTAGAGAGATGACACCTGAAAACTTGAGTAAGCTGCATGCAGAAGCCTGTCATCTCGGACAAATTGCCAATGATCTGCGTATGCTGTCTTTGGCGGATACAGGAGGACTTTCTCTTGACAAAACGTCTCTCTCTCCTGTAAATCTGCTGAAAGAAACTGTCGACAATTTTCAGACCAAATTTGCTGAACAGAATATTCAACTTCAATTGGAATTGGATACGGAAGCATCTGTTCAGATCATAGGAGATGCTCAACGTCTCAAACAACTGTTTTCCAATCTACTTGAAAATGGTCTGCGTTATATCAAAACCCCAGGTTCCATGTTGTTAAAAGCAGGTTCGCGTGGTACTCATTTGGTATTGAGTTTTGAAGATTCTGGCCCAGGCGTACCAGAAGCAGCACTCCCTCACCTCTTTGACCGCTTTTACCGGGTGGAGGAGTCGAGAAACCGCACCAAAGGGGGAAGTGGTTTAGGACTGGCCATTTGTAAACAGATCGTGGATGCTCATGAAGGAACGATTATCGCAAAAAATCTTCCTGCAGGAGGCTTACAATTTGAAATCACGTTTCACAAAATATAAGACGTGACCTTGACTATGACCAACTCTCCATCTTATCGTTGATATGTCTCAGCACATCTTAGTTGTAGAAGACGAAAAAGAAATTGCCAGCCTGTTGGAGGATTACTTGACAACATTTGGCTATCAACCGACCTGCCTTCATCATGGAAACGAGGTTATCCCGTATGTCGAAAAACATCATCCTGATTTGATTTTACTCGATGTGATGCTGCCTGGAAAAGACGGAATTGATATTTGCCGTGACATCAGAAAATTTTCCAATGTTCCGATTATCATGGTCACCGCACGAATTGAAGAAGTGGACCGTTTACTAGGCCTGGAGTTGGGAGCCGATGATTACGTCTGTAAACCCTTCAGTCCAAGAGAAGTGATGGCTAGGGTCAAATCAGTACTCCGTCGCACACAACCAGAATCAACAGACAACTCCGATCAACTGATAGCAGGACCGATTCGTATCAATATGGCCACTCACCAAGTGACTATTCACGAATCCAAATTATCCCTAACTCCTAGTGAATTTGGATTGCTCAAGGCAATGATAGAACAACCAGAGAGAGTGTTTTCCCGCAATGATCTTCTGAATAAAGTACAAGGTTATGACTTTGATGGTTATGATCGAACCATTGATACCCACATTAAAAATCTCCGCAAAAAAATAGCTACCGCTCTCCCCAATCAAGATGTGATTGTGTCTGTTTATGGCGTTGGCTATCAGCTGATTACTCCCTCTTAATTCGCTATTTCAGCCTCAGTTTTTTACGTAGATTTCTGGATAGATTTAAGCCTCTAGTCTCTTTATTATTGACAATTTATTATTCATTATTTTATTCTTCCTTGAAATTTCAATAATTCTACCATAAGAACACAATGGAACGAATGGCTCAACTGGTAATCAAAAGTACATGGACCATCCTGGGCATCACTTACCTTTATGCCATTGGAAATGGTGTACTCGGGACTGCCTTCATGTAGTCCCAAAAATGCAAGCGGGGGAGACGAATGCACCAAACCAATATGCATAGCAAAATCATTTATTCGTTGATTTTGTTCCTCTTTGTGATCATGGGCAGTGCCCTGGCTATTACCTATGGCATCCAAAAACGGCAGCTTCTGGATGAAACAAAGCAGAAAAATATTCAGTTAAATCAATTAGTTCTCGATCAACTGGATATTTTCTATTCTCATTTGCCTGATATCCTCAGCCCCATCACCTACAGCAAAGTCCTTGAGATATACTTAAATCCAAAGAAAAAAAGATTTCGTTTTTTCCAAACTGGAGTGAAAAACGCCATTGAGGAAATTTTCCTGGAGATCAACGATTCTTACCCTGATTTGATTTTCTCCATTCGCCTGATCGACAACGAGGGAATGGAACAAATCATTGTGCAAGAGAGAAAAATCATACAAAATCAGCAAAATGTTCAACATGAAGAATACTTTCAGCAAATGATCCAAAACGCCTCTTACCAAAGCACCCGCCCCAATTTCCGGACAATTGAAAAAATAGGAACTGTCCTGGAATATGGAATACCGGTTGAGTATGAAGGCAAAAAAATGGGACTCTTGACCGTTAGTGTTTTTATGAGTTTGCTGGATGACCTGTTTGAGTCTTTTCTGATCGAGGGAGTGGTTGACGCCGTTTATGCCACAGATTGGGACGGTCTTTATTTATTCAATACCCAATATCCAGAAAAAGCCATGAATGGGACTGCTAAAGAGCATGGGATTGCTTTTGAAGGATTGATGTCTGGAGAATCCGGCACAGCCTTTGATAAAGAAGATAACGAAGTGATGTCTTACAGCACACATCATGATTTGGGCATTCGTTTTATGCTGGCAACAACCAGCGAAACTGCATTGAAAGGCTTAAACACTGTTTTTCAAAAGATCATCCCGGTCATCATAGGTGGGACTTTTATTTTTGCTGTGCTGCTTATTTTTTTGCTGACTAAATTAAAGCGTTCTGAAGAAAAATTAATTTCCCATATGGAATTGCTTGAAGAATCCGAAAAAAAATTCCGGTCGGTTACCCAATCTGCCACCGATGCCATTTTGTCTGCCAACAGTGAAGGAAAATTGATCTACTGGAACAAAAGTGCTGAGGAAATCTTCTCCTATTCAGAAGAAGAAATATTGGGACAATCCATCACCCAGATCATTCCAGAGCAGTATCGAGAGAAACACGAACAAGGCATGAAACGTTATCTGAAAACCAAGGTGCCTTATATCATAGGAAGACCCGTGGAAATGCATGGCCTTCGAAAAGGGGGAACTGAATTTCCTATCGAAATTGCCCTCTCTACCTGGAAAATTGAAGATGATATCTCTTTCACTGCCATCATCCGTGATATTACTGAACGTAAAAAAGCAGAAGAAGAACTAAAACACTCTTACCAGATTATTAAAGCACAGCACAATCAGCTTGAGCTGGAACTGGCACATGCCAGGGAAACACAAAAAATCCTGTTTCCCAGTAAACTGCCCAGCTTCCCAAATATACAACTGGCGCGTAAATATGTTCCTATGGAACAAATTGGAGGAGACTTTTATGATGTCTTTCCTGTCGAAGATGGGCAATTGGGCATCATGGTAGGTGATGTGACAGGGCATGGAATCCCGGCAGCTTTACTGTCTTTTATGGTATCGGGAACCTTTAAAAACAATGCACGGGGATGGAGTTCGACACAGGGAGTATTGGACATGACCAATGGCTTTTTAGAAGGAAAAATGCCTTCAGCTGCCTTTGCCACCATGTTCTATGGAATCTATGACCATGAACAAAAATCCTTACTCTTCACCAATGCCAGCCATCCTCCAGGGTTGGTGATCCGCCCCTCCACTCAAGAAATTTTTTCTCTCAAGTCTCATGGTTTGCCTGTAGGCGTGTTTCCTAACAGTATCACCACCTATAAAGAAGAAGTCTTTACCATGAAACCTGGTGATAAACTGCTGCTCTATACGGATGCTATCTTTGAAATCAAAAATGAAGAAAAGAAAATGTGGGGGGCCAATCAATTGGAAGCATTCTTGAAAGAACATCATGAAGAGCCTATTGAGACCATGCTGGACATGATTTATGAATTTGGCCTGTCTTATTCCCACACAAAAAGTTTTAATGACGACGTGACCATGCTTGGGATGCAAATTTTAGAATAATCCACATCACACATATTCTTCCCCACCATACCCTTTGATGAAGATTTTTCCTGCTTCCTGTAACCTGAGCACGGTTTTCGCTATTCGTTGTTGTGCCTCTTCTACTTTGGCAACTGGCATCGGTTTCATGGTTTTCAAGTCATCCCGAATTCTATCGGCCATTCGGGTTGAAATGCTTTTGAAAATCCATGCTTTGGCAGCAGGACTGCACTTCCTCAATGCTAAGATCAAATCCTTCTGATCTATATTTTGCAAGACCAACGGCATGTGCCGGATTTCAATCCGAGGCATATCATCAAACGTGAACATCAATTCCTTCATCTGATTGGTAAACTTGGATTTTTCTCCTGCTGCTCCCAAAATACGATTTCTGGTATCCGCATCCAGTTTCCCCAACAGAGCCGCTGCTTTCTGCTTACCCGCAACCCTAACCCCAGAATCTTCTTCTCCTCCACTGTCCTTTTCAGGAGTCAAAATGTCTTTCAACCAGTCTTCTTTTTTTGTGCCCATCTTTTTTCCTATTCCAAAGTTTTATAATGTTTCTTCACGAATTTGCTGCCATATGGATTTTGAGGATGCAGGCATGTGTCTTTGTACAAACTGATTCATTTCCCATAACCACTGGGATCGCTGAAAAGGTGTCAATTGGAGGAAACCTCTGATATCCTCCAAATCATACTCATGAATAAGCCCTTTTGGTTCATGATTCTTTTGCATTGAGTTTCTCCAGCATTTGAATATCAGCCTGATCTTTCTGACGACCCATATTCTGTTTCATTTGAATCAGATCTTTTTTTGAAACGATAGATTTAAATATATACTATGCTTTTTGTTCAGTTGTCTATACTTTAAATAGCCTCATAGATTTTGCTTCAAAAGCGATTCAATCATGGGCTCTGGAGAGTCAAAACCAAGGTGTTGTAAACTGTGAGTTAAAGCCAATGCACAAATTCCATGAACACTGCTCCATAATACTCTTGCTTTCAGCGCAATTTCTTGCTCGGATTCTCCTTGATGGAGTTGACGTAAAGGAGTTTCTAATAGATTGAATAATTCACTGATCTTGTTGGGATACCACCCTGGCACGTCTTTTCCTTCAGGCAAACGATGCTCAAAAACCATATTCCAGCGACTCCTGTTCTGCAAGGCAAAATTTAGATAAGTATGAGTCATTTCATGGATACATCGCTTTGGATCATCCTGTCTCTGGACTAATGGTTCAATCACCTCATACAACTGGTCCAACGTCCTGCCATTCAAATACAAAATCAACTCATCAAGGTTTTCAAAAACCATGTAGAGCGTACCGACTGTGTACCCGATGGCTTTGGCAATTTTCCGGGTACTCAGATGATGGTAGCCCTGCTCCCTGACAATAGTTTCTGCGGCATCCAAGGCCATTTCTTTGATTTGCTCGATGCTATGATCACCACGACGTCCCATGTGATTTATCTCCGAATTGTTGTATTTCAATATATCAAATGAATTATCCACAAAAATTATAAAATCACACGAAAAAAATTTTTTTTCTGAAAAAAATCCTTGCATATCTATTTTTCCAATGCTATTAATTAAACAGTGTTTAATTTAATTCACAGTCAATCGTTGAAAATCGTTTTATAATAGTGAGATTTTGGTTTTGTTTGGTACATTGAATGCCATGTCACCCTGAGCGTAGTCGAAGGGCCTCTGAGATGCTTCGACTACGCTCAGCATGACAGTTTTCGGGAGATTGTCTCATGAGCAAAGAGGATGACAAACAAAACCTCATTCATGGCATTATATTTAAATTTAATTAAACAGTGCTTAATTAAACCTTTAATAAAAAACATAAGGGGGTGAAGATGGGAAGAGGAATTTGGCAGAATAGAGAGTTTGCATTTTATTTATGGATTGCATTTTTCAATGCATTCACAGACTTAGGGCACAAGATCATCATCCAGAATGGATTATTCAAGCATTATGATGGCACCGAACTTCGCTTATATACGGCTATCATTCAAGCTTTGATTCTTTTGCCATTTGTGATGACTTTCACTCCGGCTGGATTTTTATCAGATAAATATCCCAAGGAGCGAATCATTCAGGTGTGTGCGGTGATTGCTTTACCAATTACAATGCTCATCACATATTGTTACTATCAGGGATATTTTTGGTTGGCTTTTGGGTGTACGTTTGTTTTGGGGATACAAAGTGCCATTTATTCCCCTGCCAAGTATGGATATATTAAGGAAATGCTGGGTAAAGAAAAATTATCTGCTGGAAATGCGGCTGTCCAGGCAGTTACGGTATGTGCTATTCTTGGAGGCTCTTTTATTTATACCATTTTCTTTGAAATGCTGATTGATCCACAAGCGAAAACCCTGGCAGAGATGTTACAGTCAGTCAAATATGTGGGATGGTTATTAATTGCAGGAACATTAGTAGAAATTTATCTTGCCTTCCATTTGCCTCGCAAACGTGAACTAGATCCATCTCTTCGCTTTCATTTCACAAAGTACATAAAAGGAAAATACCTTGCTGAAAATTTGAAAAATGCCTGGAGCAGCGAAGGCATTCGTTTGAGTATCATCGGACTGGCTATATTTTTTGCACTGAATCAGGTAATGCTTTCCACTTTTGGCGCATACCTGAAAGAAGTATCCCAAATCACTGATACACGGATTGCCAATGGAATCATGTTATTGGGGGGAATAGGATTGATTTTGGGATCTTTCATTGCAGGAAAAATTTCTAAAAACTACATAGAAACAGGATTGATTCCTATAGGAGCATTAGGATTGGGAATCTGTTTGCTCGTGCTGCCTCTTTTATCCAATATCTGGTGGCTCGGCATCCTTTTTACCATTTATGGAATCTTTGGAGGTATGCTTTCGGTTCCTCTCAATGCTTTGATACAGTATTTTGCCAAGGACAATCAGATGGGACAGGTACTGGCCTCTAACAATTTTGTACAAAATATAGTGATGTTGATTTTTTTGGCAGGG
>JANQHV010000240.1 GCA_028282505.1 SAR324 cluster bacterium
CCGCTCAATGAGATCGATTTTTCGCCACGAACCATCCTTTCCAAACAAATTCTAAAGGAGAGATCCTGAGTTATGATAAATAAAATTCGCCAAAAACGAGAAGCATTGGGTTGGGGAGTCCGGGAACTAGCTCAAAGGGTTAATTCTAACATCAGTTCAGTCAGTCGTTGGGAAAACAGTCAACAATTGCCCAGGCCCATGAAAAGAAGACAGTTGGCTGAAGCATTAAATTGTACTGTGACTGATCTTTTTCCGGAGATACTCAATCAGGATGAAAGAGGTGATGCTCAGCATGTTGATTGGCTACGGGATGCTTGGAAAAAACGTTGGGTGGTTGCAGTTTATGGCTGGTTCAATATAGCCAAGCTGATAACTGAAACTCAAAATGATCTTACCAATTTGGATGAATTCATTGTAACCAACGAACCTCTGGAAATGATTGTGATTCCCTCCAATGAAGTCAAAGGAGCACCAGGTCTATTTTCCCTAACCTCTCAGGGCAACTGGATAGAAACTCAAGCATTTATTGAATTTGAGAATTTCATGTTCGCTATTTTTAGAGAAAAAGGTCTCTTAATCAATAACGTTGCGTTTTGGCATCATGAGAGCGGAGTCTCTATTCAACCACAGTTTGGTAGGGAGAGAGAATCGATTTCTATCATGAGTGCTTTAATGACAGATGCACCAAATCACGAAAAGCAAATCATCAACCTGTCTATCAACAACCTGGGACCCAACGTAAGATAAATCCAACTGTGGACAAATTTCAATATTGATCACTGAGGCATGAATATATGGATAAAAAATCAGGAGTGGGAATTATTCTCGGCACGTTTATCTTACTTGCAATTTTTGGGGTATGGTACAAACAAACAGTGCAACAATCCCCGCCTATGGAGACTATTCGTGTTGCTACATCTCAAACAGGATTATTAATTTGGATTGCTTTAGACAAGGGATTCTTTGCGGAAAACGAGGTGGACGTGCAAATAGAAATCGTTGGAGGAGGGACTGCTGCTATGGACAAAGTTCTGGCAGGAGAAGCGGATTTTTCAGCCAGTTCAGAATTCACGCTAGTGGCAAACAGCTTTAAGCACCCCAATCTCCGTGTGGTTGGAACAGTATCTACTGCAGATACAATAGGACTCACAGTGCGAAAGGATCATGGTATTGGACAGATTTCAGATTTGAAAGGTAAGAAAATCGGGGTGACTTTCGGTAGCGCAGGAGAATTTTTTCTGAGGCGTTTTTTAGTTTTTCATCATTTGACGGTTGAGGATGTAGAACTCATTTCAATGAAACCAAAAGAAATTTATGACTCGTTTGTCAATGGCAGTATTGATGCTGGATTTTCTTGGGAACCCAATAATTTCAATATGAAAAAACAGCTAGGAAACAAAGCTGAGTATTTTCCAGGACAAAGTGGACAGGATTTTCATTTTATATTAACAGGACTCACGGAGTGGATTACATCCCATCAAGATGCAACTCAGCGTCTGTTGAAAGCCCTTGTTCAGGCTGAACAATTTACCAGAAATAATAAAGCTGAAGCACAGCGTTTATTGATCAATCGCTTTGGAATGGATAGTGAATTTTTGAATCATTTATGGAGCAAACACAATTTAACTGTTTCACTCCCTCAATCACTATTAACTGTGGCTGACGAAGCAGCACAATGGCGGGTTGATAATAAATTGACTGATCAACAAGAAATCCCAAATTTTCTTAATTTTTTGTACCTGGATGCTCTCATAAAAGTACATCCTGAAATGGTCACTGTTGTTCGATGAATGGATTGACGATGAAGCTTAGCACACGATTTAATATCAGTGTCCTCATTTCGACAATCACGGTGCTACTGGCAGGTGTAGGAATGATAATTACAACATTACACTTACAAAATATCCAAAGTCGGCATGAGACTATTCAAAAGCTCACACTTGATGTTTTTCAATTGAAGCTGCTCACAGATGATTTTTTAGTTCAACAAACAAAGAGAGCCTACGAACAATGGTTCACAACGTATCATAAAATTTCTCAAAATCTCCACCACCAAACCATCTTTCTTGAGTCCAAAGAACGTTATTTGTTAAATGAATTGGCAGATTTACATGAAACTTTACAACCCATATTTTCTCACTTGACGGAACAAATTGAGAGCTTAAAGGAGAATCGACAAAACAATTCACAGGCTAGGCTCACTGTCATTGAAAAACGTTTGAAGGGACAGCTTTTCGTACAATCTCAAAGAATGATTGAAATCTCACAATTACTTCTCCGCAATAGTCAAACTCATATCTCGACAGTGCAACGAAATGAAAATGTCGCGATCATGGTGGCAATATTGACTATTGCAGGATTGGTCATTACTAACTCCTACTTTATGAGAAAAAATATTCTTTTTCCGATTGAATCATTAAGACAGGGTACCAAATGGATTGCAGAAGGGGATTTAGACCATCGTGTGACTGTTCACAGACAAGATGAACTTGGTCAACTAGCAACAGCATTCAATCAGATGATTATCAGTCGTCAGCATGCTGAAAAGGAACTGAAGCGTTCCAACAAAGAATTGGATGAATTCGCTTTTATTGCTTCTCATGATTTAAAGGAACCTCTGAGAGCCATCAATTTACAGTCCAGTATCCTGCTTGAAGATTACAGGAACCATCTTGATGAGTCAGGAAAAGCTAAGTTAGAACGACTTAGAATATTAACCGAGCACATGACCCATCTAATTGACTCATTGTTTCAATACTCTCAAATGGACCGAAAGCCATTAGCGATTGAAGAAATTGATTTGAATCACACCCTCAATGAAGTCTTGGAGCAATTACAAAATTTAATCGGAGCCGTTGAGATACGTATCCCTCGTTCCTTGCCATTGATCGAATGTGACCCCACTAGAGTCAGCCAGGTTTTTAATAAGTTGATAAGTAACGCGATTAAGTACAATGATAACGTGGAAAAGTGCGTAGAAATCGGCTATCAGGAATCTCCTGATGAACCACACCTTCCTGTCTTTTACGTCCGAGACAATGGAATTGGTATCCATAAAGAACATCTGCATGACATTTTTCGCATCTTCAAACGGTTACATGGACAAGATCAATTTGGGGGAGGAATCGGGGCTGGATTAACGTTTGTTAAGAAGAATATCGAACGTCATGGGGGAAAAATTTGGGCAAATTCCACTTTTGGAAGAGGTACCACTTTTTATTTTACTTTGCAAAAAGCAATTTCTTACTAAGGGCTTGATCATATTTTCGGCCACTTGAAATTGTTCCTCCCCTTACGAAGGGGAGGTTAGGAGGGGTTAGTGCTATAACCGACAACCTCCCCTAACCCGCTTCCGCGGACGGCCTCCTTGGCAAGGAGGGGAAATTGTTTCTGCACAACTGACCGAAAATATGGTCAGCTCCCTCACTAACAATTAAAGGAATTGATTTTTCAAGAATTTATCAGGATAAGAAATGGAAACAACTCCTTCTGACAATTCACAATTTTCCAATGTTTCAATTTGGAAAGATAGTTTTTGGGTTGTATCAATCGGCATCATCTATTTTCTTTCCGTTCAATTCAGTTTGTTATTTGTGGTTAAGCCAGAACACATTGCTGCGTTCTGGCCGCCTAATGGTATTTATGCAGGAGCGCTATTAATCAGTCGAAAGGGGCTTTGGAAATATATCATAGCATTGATTTTTTTAGCCAACGGACTGGGGAATTTAATTGGAGGAAACAGTTGGATGATCAGCATTGGGTTTGCTGTTGCCAACACAGTGGAAGGCGGACTGATTGTTTTTATTTTGCAACGATGGAATGGTCACCCTTTTACTTTGCAAAAGCTCAGAGCCTTATTTTCTTTAATTGGAGCTGTGGTTATCAGTACAGCAATTGGGGCGAGTTTAGGAGCCACCAATCTCTCTCTTGCTTATGGGTGGGGCCTGTTTTCCAATGTAGCCAAAGTATGGTTCATTGCCGACGTTCTTGGCAGTTGTATGATGATAGCCCTGATTTTATCATGGAAAGAAGGCATCTCTTCCTGGAAACCATTGAATCACAAACGGGTGATTGAGGGCATCTCTTTAATGATTTTAGCCGTCGGCATCACAGTAGCTACTTTTTCTTTAACCCAGCAAGATGCCATCCGTCCCTATAACTATCTGATCTTCCCTGTCCTGATTTGGGCTGCTTTACGATTTGAAGTGAAGGGGGTTTCTTTCGTCTCTATGGTCACGGCTTTTATCATGGCCTGGTTCACTATCCACGGTCAAGGGCCTTTCATTACCGATGGAACCAATGTTCAAGATGATATGATCTGGTTACAGCTCTATCTAGGGATTTTACTTCTGTCCTCTTTGACTCTTGCCATCACTGTTATTGAGCGCAAGGATAAAGAAGATCTGCTGCAACAGCAAACTCTTGTGTTAGATACTACGTTTCAAACTTTGCCTTTCGGAGTGATAGTCTGTGATGAAAAAGGTCAATTCCATATCTTCAACCCCGCTGCTGAAAAAATCCTTGGTGTGGGAGCAACCAGCACCTCCCCTGATGAGTGGGCAAACACTTATGGCATTTTCTATCCCGACACAAAGACAATATATCCCGTTGAAGAATTGCCTTTGATGAGGGCTATTCGTGGTGAAAAAACGGATAAAATAGAACTCTTCATTCGTAATCCCAATCTGTGTCAAGGGACTTTTGTGAATGCTGTTGGTGCACCTATGAAAACACCGGATGGTACAATTACAGGAGGTGTGGTTGTTTTTGATAACATTACAGAAGATAAACAAACCGAAGAACAGGTCCAGCAATTGAACCAACAACTGAAAGAACAAATTTTGGAATTGGATCGCTCCAATAAAGAACTGGATGATTTTGCCTATATCGTTTCTCATGACCTCAAAGAACCGTTGCGGGGCATTCGAATGCAATCAAGATTTTTGATGGAAGATTACGAGGACAGACTGGATGAGAATGGAAAACGAAAACTCACACGCTTGCAAACTCTTTCACAAAAGATGACCGATCTTCTGGACGCACTGTTGTACTATTCTCGTGTCGGACGTACAGAACTTTCGTTGCAAGAAACTGATTTGAATGAAGTCATCACAGAAATTCAAGATCGTTTTCATGAGGTTTCCCAGGAGAATCAGGTTGAATTTCGTATTCCACAATTACTGCCTCACATTATATGTGATTCCATTCGAGTGAGTGAGTTGTTTCATAATCTCATCAGTAATGCTGTTAAGTACAATGATAAAGCAAAAAAATGGATAGAAATCGGCTGGCAAAATCAGGAAGCGGGGCCCCCTGTCTTTTCTGTCCGAGACAATGGAATCGGTATTCGTGAAGAACAGATCGATTCTATCTTTCGTATCTTTAAACGACTTCATGAACAAGATCAGTTTGGTGGGGGAACAGGAGTTGGCCTGACTTTTGTGGAAAAGATCATTCAACGTCACGGCGGAAAAATTTGGGTGGAATCTACGTTTGGAGAGGGAACCACTTTTTATTTCACATTGCAAAAAGGAGAAACTATATGACTTTAGGTAAGGGCCAAATCATTCTTGTGGTTGAAGATAGTGAAGATGATTTTGAAGCCATGGAGCGAGCTTTTAAAAAAGAGAATGTCGGCAATACGATCATTCGTTGTTCTAATGGTGATAAAGCAATCGACTATCTTTTCAGGCAGGGGAAATATTACGAGCCCGATCAAACTCCTCGACCGGGAATTATCTTCCTGGATTTGAACTTGCCTGGAACAGACGGACGCGTGATTTTATCAAAGCTGAAACAAGACGATATATTAAGGTCCATTCCTGTGATTGTGCTCACCACCAGCTCAGATGAGCGGGACATTCAAGATTGTTTTCAAGCCGGAGCGAATACTTATGTGAAAAAACCTGTTGATTTCGAAAGTTTCATCGAAGCCATGAGGCGCTTGAAAGATTATTGGATCGAATTTTCCATTATCCCTAAAGTTGAGTAAATCATGTCAGACAAACCTTTAAAAATCCTTGTTATTGATGATAATCCTTGTGATCAGGAGCTTCTTTCTCGTTTACTGAGAAAAGACAAACAAAGAAAATTTCTTCTTATTGAAAGTTATAATGCTCGTGATGGGTTAGAAAAATGTTTGAATGATTCTCCCGATTGTGTATTGCTCGATTACCTTTTACCAGATTCAGATGGATTGGAATTCTTGTTAAAGCTGTTAGAACTAAAAGGTGCCATCGACATTCCTGTTATTATGCTGACAGGGCAGGGAGATGAAAGAATTGCAGTTAAAGCTATGAAGCTAGGAGTGCAGGATTATTTAATAAAAGAAAAAGTGACTTATAATGCACTCTCTCGGGTGATTCATACATCTATCGAAAAAATGGCTTTACTGAGTAAAATTGAGAAACAACATACTTTGCTAAAAGCATTTAAAAAACGAATGGATGAAGAATTGGAACAGGCTCGAATTGCCCAATTGGCACTTTTGCCACAAAAGCAGCCTGACAATCCTTATATAGAAATTGCGGCTAAATTTATTCCAATGGATGAAGTTGGAGGAGATTATTATGACTGGTATGAATTGAAAGACGAGAGGGTTGGACTGGTTATTGCTGATGTCACCGGACATGGAGTTCCTGCAGCACTCATTTCTTCGATGACGGCAGGATTGTTTAAGACGCATGCCCCTTTGATCAAATCTCCATTATCTCTTTTGAATACGATTAATGATGCCCTTTATGAAAGAATACCTGACCAAAAATTTGTTACAGCATTTTATTGTACTTATGATCCTCACACTCGTATTCTGACTTATTCTTCAGCAGGACATCCACCGCTGTACATTTTGCGGTCAAAAACGAAAGAACTCATCACATTGAGTACTGACGGGATGATACTTGGTGTTTTTCTCTCTGAAATGAACCGATTAACAGAAAAACAGATTGAATTAATTCCAGGTGATAAAGTGTTTTTTTATACTGATGGTATTGTTGAAATTACCAATGCTGAGGGGATACCGTTTGGTATTCAAAAACTCGAATCGTTTTTAGTGAATAATGCACACCTTTCTATTGAAGCCTTGTTGGAGGCTATTTACTCTTCTGTTTTAAACTTTTCAGCTAAAACAAAGTTTGATGACGATATTACGCTTCTTGGTTTAGAAATTGTGTAAGATATGAGTTGATAATCAAACAGGTTCTTAAGAACCTGTTTGAAAAACCTGATTCTGCTGCAAAACCGCCTCATTGGCGTCTATTTTGAGAAAATTTTCGTTAAATAGGCTGGCTATTCGCCTTAAA
>JANQHV010000256.1 GCA_028282505.1 SAR324 cluster bacterium
TTTGAGGCGAATAGCGAGCCTATTTAACGAAAATTTTCTCAAAACAGACGCCAATGAGACGGTTTTGCAGCAGAATCAGGTTTTTCAAACAGGTTCTTATGACTTGGGTAACTCGATTGAACCTTATACTTTAGCCGGGTAAAAATTTCATTTTCTTATTTTTAGAAAATCCCTTCGGATTCCTTTGTCAAAGAGAAAGATCTGTTCGGAAAAATATTTGTTACTTTTTAGACGCAACCTGGTATCAGGTTTATTTTCAAAAGGGAAAACATGCGATACATTGCTTTAAAACGAATTCGGTTTCATCTATATGGTTTTGGGTGCGCACTCATTTTATGCACGATGATTTTCTTTCCTAATGGGGTTAAGGCTCAAACCATACCTGAGTTCACAACAGCTGATCCTGACCGGTGGATCAATTCAAAACCTTTGCAAAAAGCTAACCTGGAGGGGAAAATAGTATTACTAGAAATCTGGACTTCCATATGAATTAATTGTATTCGTAGTTTTCCATGGGTCCATGGAATGAAAGAAAA
Organism: SAR324 cluster bacterium; assembly: GCA_028282505.1. Taxonomy (GTDB): domain Bacteria; phylum SAR324; class SAR324; order SAR324; family NAC60-12. Next base: position 537 of record JANQHV010000256.1, read on the forward strand.
ATATCAGGATAAGGGACTTCAGGTCATTGGAATTCATACTCCGGAATTTGAATACGAAAAAGAAAGATCGCAGGTCCTCACAGTAGTCAATCGCTATAATTTGGATCATCCCATCATGATGGACAATGACTATGCCTACTGGAATGCTCTCAACAATCAGTACTGGCCCTGTTTTTATTTGGTTGATCAAAAAGGAAAGCTCATCTATCGCATTGCAGGTGAAATGCATGAAGGAACGCGGTATGCTATAAAATTTGAAAATGCTGTCAAAAAATTGCTTTCTTTACAAGAATAATCCCAGGAGTGTTCATAGTTCTTGGGCTATTGGTTCGATGGGACGGTCTGTTCTACTGATCAATTTATTCCTTCAGAGTGCATTCAGCAGGCCAATCAGTCAGTTTGGTGAATGCCATGTCCCCGAAATGGCTACAAACGTAGGTTAGTTTTGTCGAATTTTCTTTTTGAAAACAATTTGAGATATCAGTGTTGGTATTTTCACAAAAGCATTTTTTACTTTTAACCCCCTGGTAACAGGAAGAGGTTTTTTTGTCACTGAGCATGAAAATAAAATGCACTCTGGCACCGCTACCGAAGTTTCGAACCTGGTAATCAGAATCAGATTTCCAGTAGCCGTACAAATCCGGATGAGTTGGAATAAAGGTGCCTTGCTCTTCCTCTTGTTTCGGAATACAACCAACCATCATCATTGATATGACAAATAACACTAGATATTTCATCTGATCCCCTCATTTCAACCCTCTCCCCAAGAGAAGGAATGATTTAATGCATTGTTAGTGATGAAATAAGCGAATTTTGGAAAAGGCCATCACCATCCCATATTCATTAGTGGCCTGGATCACATCCTCGTCTCTCACACTTCCACCAGGCTGCACAATATAAGCGACTCCCCGTTTGGACGCTTGATCAATATTATCCCGGAATGGAAAAAAGGCATCAGATGCAAGGCAGACTCCCTTCATATGCTCCAACCATGCTGATTTTTCGTCTGTGGTTAAAGAAGTTGGGGTTGTGTCAAAATTTTGTACCCATGCTTCCATCTCCTTAGAAGTCATGTCTCCTTCGATATAGCAGACGCGTGCATTGGTACGTTCCACACGTTTGACTCCTGATTTAAATGGCAATTCCAGTACCTTGGGGTGTTGCCGTAAGAACCAGTTTTCTGCCTTTTTTCCTGCCAGCTTGGTACAGTCAATTCGACTTTGTTGTCCTGCCCCAATGCCAATCATTTGACCGTCTAAGGCATAGCCCACTGAATTGGACTGGGTGTATTTTAAGGTCACGGCTGCCAGGATCAAATCGCGTTTGGCGTCTGATGGGATTTCTTTGATCTCTGTCACCAATTGTTGAAATAAGTTATCTTCTCCCAATACCAGATCATTGGACTTTTGGGCAAAGCCAACACCAAAGACTTCACGATATTCCATGTCAGGAGGGGTATAGGCTGCATTTGCTTTCAAGACAACGTAGTTTCCTTTCTTTTTCCCTTTCAAAATTTCCAAAGCCTCTGGAGAATAATCCGGAGCAATGATTCCATCAGAAACAGCCGGTTTGATAATTTGTGCAGTGGCCATATCAACGGTACGGCTCAAGGCAATGAAATCGCCAAAAGACGACATGGGGTCTGCCCCACGGGCACGGATATAGGCAGTGGCCAAATCACTCAGTTCGTGTTGACCACACTCATAAACCTGTTTAAAGGTATCGTTCAATGGTACTGCTACAGCAGCTCCGGCAGGGCTGACGTGCTTGAATGAAGCGGCTGCAGGAAGATTTGCCGTTTTGTCCAGTTCCTGTACCAATTGCCAGGAATTCATAGCATCCAGGAGATTGATGTAACCTGGTTTACCATTCAATACTTCAAAAGGAAGTTCCTGATCTTCTAGAGAATAAATCGCTGCAGGATTCTGGTGTGGATTGCAGCCATATTTTAAGTCAAACTGATGGTGAAAGGAGCGTGTGATGGTCGTTGACATATGAAGTACTTTCTATAAAACGGAGTGGACAAAATGATCATGCAAAAATGAAAAATGTAACATCATTTCATAGGGGAAACAAATTCTTTCTTATTTCCAATCTTTTATAAACAGGGCATTGGTTGTAGTTTTGCTGAAAATCTGGAATAATACCTAGCCCAGTTTTTCTCACCTGATTGGTTAAAAATTTTGATCATTTTGCAATGAAAAGACACACGTATGCTAAACGAATTGCAGGATTTTTATTTTCTAATGAACAAGTCTTGGCAGAAGCATTGGAAATGCTGATCCAAGGGACAGAGGAAGTTCAGTTGCAATCCAATTGTTTCCCTTTTCAGGAAACCGACTATTATGATGCCGAGATGGGGAAGGGATTGAAGCGTCTGTTCGTGAGCTTTACTGGAGTGATTTCGTTGGAGCAGCTATTTCACTGGAAAAAGTTCACCGATTCTATCGAGGATGCCTTACGCATCCAGGGGAACCGGCAGATCAATATTGACCCAGGGTATTTGGACCTCCATAAAGTGGTCTTGCTCTCTTCTAAATTTGGGGGACAAAAAATATATTTAGGCTCACAGGTGTGGGCAGATATGGTTTTACTCAAAAAAAAAGGGGGATATCAACATTTTGCATGGACATTTCCTGATTTGCGTGCTCATAAATATGATGAGTTTTTTTTGCAGACTCGTATCAATTTTAAAAACGATTTGAAAAAAAATATAAAAAATCAAAAAGAGAGCAATGTATGAGTGAAACAATAGATGATTTAACAATAACTTATGAAGAAGGTGGTATTGAAGTCGTGAAGGAACTGGATAAGCATGTCTTGAGTAAGGGGGCCTGGTCGACAGTAATGTATCTCTATCAGGAATGGAACGGAAGGAAAGAAGAGTATGGAGAAGTCAAGGTGAGTATTCGCCGTTATCAAAAACAAGGGGGGCGTTTTCAACAAAAATCGAAATTCAATATATCCAGTAAAAAGCAAGCATTACAGATTGTCGAGATGCTGGAACAATGGTTTCCGGAAGAATAATATGACACAACCACAAGGAGTTTCTGATACCTATTTAGGGTTTGAACAAGGACCGATTCGTCCTCCCAGTGAAGCGGCAAGTTTTTTGGTTCGTGTGACCAGAAATTGCCCATGGAATAAGTGTACCTTCTGTCCAGTTTACAAAGAGGATGAGTTTTCAATTCGCCCCATAGAAGATATCAAAAAAGATATTGATGTGGTAGCAGATTACCTGGAAATTCTACAAGAAGCAGCGACCAGATCGGATCAAATTCATATTAGTGAAATTCACGCGAAGATCCAGGAGCATGGAGAGGATTTTATTGATTGGAATGCATTTGACTCGGCATTACGGATATTTCATGGAAATGGCAAGTCCGCTTTTATTCAGGATGCCAATAGTTTGATTGTGAAACCAGATGCTCTGGTTGAGGTCATCATGCATCTCAAACAACGGTTACCTGCTATCAAACGAATCACTTCGTATGCACGTTCTCATACTATTTCGCGCATCAAGGAAGAGAAACTAGTGGCAATACGAAAGGCGGGCTTGAATCGCATTCATATTGGTTTGGAGTCCGGCTCTGATGAAGTATTGAAGCGGGTACGTAAAGGAGCAACCAAAGAAATGCATATCATTGCTGGTTGTAAAGTGAAAGAGGCGGGTATGGAATTATCAGAGTATGTCATGCCAGGATTAGGTGGGGTTGAACTGTCAGAGGAACATGCTATCGAAACAGCGGATACCTTGAATCAAATCAATCCGGATTTTATCCGGTTTCGCACTTTAGCTATTCCAGAAAATGTGCCCTTGTTTGACGAGTACCAGGTTGGGCATTTTAAAAAATGTTCCGAAAGGATGGTCGTTCAGGAAATACTATTGCTCCTTGAAAACTTAAAGGGTATTACCAGTGTGGTCAAAAGTGATCATATTCTGAACCTGTTTGGTGAGTTGGAAGGGGTTTTGCCTCAGGATCAGGAATATATGGTGGGATTGCTGCGAAAATATTTATCTTTAGATACGGAGGGTCAGTGTTTATTCCAGCTTGGCAGGCGCCTCGGTGTTTTTCGACAATTTGAAGACATGGAGCATCCTCATAAGAGGGAAAAAGTGCAAGCCATGCAGAAGGAGTTCGGCATCACTCCAGAAAACATAGAACAGCAGATCGATGAACTAACGAAACGTTTTATTTGAAAATTTGGTATCACCAAGTGTTCTCATTCGTGCCACATCATATTTTACCTCGCTGTCACGCCTCTGATTGAAAAGAATCCAATGCCTGTTGCTGAAAAGAAAGCTCCTGAAATTAAATTTTCTGAATGGAGACCCATTGGTGTGTGTGATCAAGGGGAGCCTCGTCAAAGAAAAGCAATCTTCTTTTCAGCAGCAGATCTTGCCATTGTTCATGCACCCAGTGTGAATCGTCAGAACTGGCAGGATCATCCGGAAATCATCAAGTTGATTCATCGATATGCCAAGAAGGTTGCTAAAATCTCTGACATAACAACAGAGATGGCTCGTCCTGCTGTTTCAGAAATCAGACTGGTTGGTACCATCATGCGTTACAATAAAACCCCTTCGCTCAACCAACAGTCCGAAGAAGGGAGAGTGCAACTTTTTGAAGTGACCTACATCGATCAGGGGAAAAGGAAACGTTGGCTCTGGAAAGTTTTGGCAGGGATACTATTGGGATGTTTATTGGCGTTAATTGCTGTTTTCATTGCAGAGATGATGGTTCAAACTCCAAACTCTCAGGCTAAAATCCCGTTTTGTGGAACAAAAAGAAGTTCTGCAACCTATGTCTCTCATTTGTATCAAGCACAACAAGCAATGGAAAATTATTTAAATCGCTTGCCAGTTGGTTATCGCAAAAGTTGTTATTTTTCTCGAGGTGGTGTGGTGTCTTTGGAGACACAATTGGCCACGTGTTACTTAACAATTCAAACAGCCTCTCTTGGTCGTCAGCAACTGTCTTCCAATGTGTTGAAACGAATAGACCGCTGTGTGGAACGAATCTGCCAAAGAGGTCTTTCCCATACACAAGCCTATTGCCATCAACTGAAATTTTAAAATTTGTACCAAGAAACCTTGTGATGCTTTTGCGTACAGAGTACAGTGAAAGGATTATCTGAAAGTAGAGCTGGGCATGATACAAAAAAAACTGATAGAAGAGAAATCAAAAATTCTGATTGTTGATGATGAGCCGGACAATTTGTTTTTGGTTGGACGGACACTGGCAAAATTAGAAGTAGAGGTGATCAAAGCCAGTAACGGATATGAAGCCATTGAGGCCATATCACTCCAACAGGTAGCACTGGCCATTCTGGATGTGCGCATGCCTGGGATGAGTGGGTATGAAGTGGCAGAATGGATACGCCGTGAAGAAAAAACAAAACATGTCCCCATCATCTTTTTATCAGCAGCATACACCGATCACCACATATTCAAGGGGTATGAATCTGGAGCTGTTGACTTCATCATCAAACCTGCCGATTCTCGCATCCTACTCAATAAAGTTCGCGTGTTTGTAGCCTTGGATCAACAAATGCGAATCATTCAGCAGCAATCAGAAAAATTGCAGCAGTCATTGGAAGTACAGCGAGAAATATCCGATAACCTCCTGTACACGACAGCCAAATTAAAAACGGCACAAAGGGAAGCAGAACGGATCAATAAACAACTGGAAAAAGAAATTATTGAACGTAAACACACTGAGGAGATCCTTAAAGAGAGTGAAGAAAAATATCGTTTGATTGCAGAAACCGCAAATGATGCCATCTTGACCATTGATTCAGACAGTATCATCCTCTTTGCTAATCATGCCGCAGAAACCATATTCGGTTATTCTTCGGAAGAGATGCTCGGTCAAAGCCTGACGATCATCATGCCGGAACATCTGCGTCATGCGCATTTAAATGGACTGGGTTCCTATGTGAACACCAATGAAAAGCACACTTCCTGGAATAATGTTGCGGTTCCAGGAGTTCATAAAGATGGTCGAAAAATCCCCCTGGAGGTGTCCTTTGGAGAAATTATCAAAGAGGGAGAACGGGTTTTCATTGGGATTATCCGTGATATTACAGAGCGAGAACAGATGGAAAAGGAGTTGCGCCTTGCCAAAGAACAGGCAGAACAATCCAGTCAGGCCAAGAGTCAGTTCTTGGCAAATATGAGCCATGAGATCCGCACTCCTCTCAATGCGATTGTAGGATTCAGTCAAATCTTGTCCAGGAGGGCGAAGAGTTTGATGGTTCCTCATGATTTTGCACAGCATTTGAAAACGATCCTGAATAGTGGTGAAAACCTTTCTGAGTTGATTAACAATATCTTGGATCTGTCCAAAATTGAGGCTGGCAAACTTGCACTCACAAAAGAAGTACTCAACTTGAATTTGCTGGTGCAAGGGATTTATCACATCAATAAAGCAGCAGCATCTAAGAAAAAATTGATATTGACTTATGAGTTAACGCCGGAATTACCAGAGTTGGTGGTTTCTGACCGGAACAAGTTAAATCAAATCCTGATGAACTTGACCAGCAATGCCATTAAGTTCACGCCAGAAAAAAAACATGTTTGGATTCGAACCAAACGTGAAGAAGATTTGATGGTGTTGGAAGTCGAAGATCAGGGAATTGGTATTCCTGAAGACAGGAGGGACGCTATCTTTGAAGCCTTTGAGCAAGGGAGTAACAAAGTGGTTTTGCACTTTGGCGGTACTGGTTTGGGGTTGGCAGTGACTCAGAAAATGACAGAATTGCTGGGAGGTGTGGTCAAGGTGGAAAGTACCGTTGGCAAAGGTTCTCTGTTTTCAGTCAAAATCCCTTTAGTCGAAGCGACAGGAGAGAGTACCTATCAGACAGAATTGGACTGGGAAGAGTATCATTTTTCAAAAAATAATCGAATCCTAGTCGTCGAAGATAATCCGACGAATCAGGAAATGATGAAAATTATATTTCAGGAACTGGGATTGCGGATCGCGCTTGCCGGCAGTGGTGCTGTAGGAATTGAAAAAACGGTCAAAATGCAGGCATCGGGCTCTCCTCCTGATCTGATATTGATGGATATTCATATGCCGGGTATGACGGGGCTGGAAGCAACAACTCAGATACGCAGCGTGCCTGAATGCAAAGATATTCCAATTGTGGCATTGTCGGCTGATGCATTTCATGAACAGCAACAGGAAGCATTTCGGGTAGGGGTCAATGATTACCTGACCAAACCATTGCAAGTGAACAAATTATTACAGGTATTGGGCAAGTATTTACGGCAAGAAAAAACAAAAAATAAAAGAAAAACACAAAAAAAGCGTCCTTTACCAGAAAAACACAAAAAACAGTTACTGAAGGGACTTGAAGATTTGCAGGAAATTCCATTTTACATGACTGGTAATATTCACATTCAACTGCAAAAAATGTTAAAATTATGTGAGAAATACGACTCTCCTTATCCAGAAATTTTAGACCAGATTCAAACGGCTATTTTTGCCAAACAGGTAAAAAAAGCAACTAGTTTGATTAAAAAGGCACTGCATGACTAATATTCTCGTTGTTGATGATCAACAATCGGTTCTTCAGCAGTTAGGAACCCTTATCAAATCTTTGGGATATCAACCACTCACCACACTGTATCCAGATTACATTTTTGAATACCTGGAAAGTGATCCTGTGGATTTGATTTTAATGGATGTGAACATGCCCGATGTCGATGGCTTGGAGCTGCTGGAAAAACTAAAAAATCATCCTGTTTATCAAAATATTCCTGTGATTATGGTCACAGGTGATTCTGATAAAATCTTGTTGAAACAGTGCTTTGAAAAAGGAGCGACTGACTTTATTGTCAAACCTTTGGATGAAATAGTCTTGCGGGCTCGAATTCAATCTGCTTTGGCCAATCAAACATTTATCAAAGAATTAGAAGAGAAGACCAATGAATTGGAGGAAGCGCTCGAAATTCAACAATCGTTGAATGATAATTTGATTCAGACGACTCGAGAGTTACAGCAAACTCAACAGCAATTGATTCAGGCCCAAAAGATGGAAGCCCTTGGTGTACTGGCCGGAGGTATCGCTCATGAGTTCAATAACTTGTTGTTTGCCATATCAGGCTACGCAGAGATGATTAAAGAAGATGCCGCAGAGGAACTTATCATACTGGATAATGTCGAACAGGTCATCAAAGCAGGAAAAAGGGCTAAGGATTTGGTCCAGCAAATTTTGACATTCAGTCGTCGCAGTGAACCCACTTACAAGCCTGTAGAAATTGGTATTTTGATCAAAGAAGCCCTCAAATTGATGCGCTCTACACTACCCACAACAATTGATATTCAGCAGCAAGTTCCCATTGGCGAACACATGGTTCTAGCCGATCCTACCCAAATTCATCAAATCATCATGAATCTGTGTTCCAATGCCAGTCATGCGATGCTGGAAAAAGGAGGCACTTTAACAATTACACTGGAACGTACAGAAATATCTTCTGATTTTGCAGACTGGCATGAAATCAAGCGAGGTATGTATGTCAAGTTAGGAATCACAGACACCGGGTGTGGGATGACTCAAGAGGTCGTTGATCACATTTTTGAACCTTTCTTTACTACAAAATCACCAGGACAGGGAACAGGAATGGGACTTTCTGTGGTGCATGGATCTGTCAAAAGTCATAATGGCACTATCGCCGTCCAGAGTGAACCTGGCGAAGGCACAACTATTGAAGTCTTTCTGCCTGAAATTGAGGAACCCACTGTGCCAGAGATGTCTGCCAGCGATTCTGTGTTGCAAGGGCAAGAGGCTGTTTTGCTGGTGGATGATGAACAAATTCTTGTGGATATGCTTCACCAGAAGCTCACACGCATCGGCTATCATGTGACAGCAACAACTGACAGCAAAAAAGCCTTGGATTACTTTCGCGAAAGACCCGATCAATTTGATTTAGTCATTACGGATCAGACCATGCCGAATATCTCAGGCTCAGAGCTCGCAAAAGAAATCATGACGCTCAATCCCAATGTCCCAATTATTCTCATTACAGGGTATAGTGAGACCCTCTCCCCTGAACAGGCTAGAAGAATGGGAATTCGTGATTACATCATTAAACCCGTTGAATTTTCCCAGTTGGGAAAATTGATTCGTCAGATATTGGATGAAGACAATGTTTCGAATTAATTGCCATCGCAAAATAGCGATGTTCATATAGACTCATTCAACAAATTCATGATCCTGTATGATTTCAGCAATTGTTTTAGCTGCCGGAGAGTCAAAACGAATGAAACCCTCCAATAAACTGCTGCTGCCATTAGGAGAAAAGACTGTGATTGAACATAGTGTCGATACCATTTTGCAGTCAAAGGTTGGAGAAGTTATTGTGGTTTTAGGATATCAAGCGAATGCGGTGCAAAAATTGTTACAAGAGCGAAAAGTCAAGCTGGTGCAGAATACCAACTATCAAACAGGGATGACCTCATCCATTCAGATGGGGGTGAACTCCATTTCTAGAGAGAGCAAAGGCATGATGATTTATCTCTCAGATTTGGTTTTTATGGAACCGTGTGAGTTGAATAAGCTAGTCAGTGAATTTGAATCGAGGTTATCTCAAGATCCGAAAACAATTGTGTTTCCCTCCTTTCAGGGGCAACGAGGCAATCCTGTTATCTTCTCTACCTACTATCAATCCAGTATATTAGAACACAAGGAACCTGATGGGTGTAAAGGGATTGTTCAACAATACCTGGGTCATGTACTTAAAGTACCAATGGATACAGATCATGTGCTCCTGGATGTGGATACAGAGGCCGATTACCAGAAAGCCATTCAGCAGTTGGATACCCCATGTCGGAAGAATTTCTTAAAAAGTTGAGTGATCGACAGAATCGTATTCTGCGAGCAAAAGCAGATTTTCCCATTTTTCATAAAAAAAAAGAGAAGCGACCTCTTATTTATTTAGACAATGCCGCTACAACACAAAAGCCGAGACAAGTGATCGAGAGCCTAGTTTCGTTTTATGAGCAGCATAACAGCAATGTGCACCGTGGAATTTACCGACTTTCTGAAGAAGCAACATCCCTGTATGAGGGGGCACGGCGCAGTGTAGCTCATTTTATTGGAGCTTCCTCTCCTCAGTCTATTGTGTTCACACGAGGTACGACAGAATCCATTAACATGATTGCTCGTTCTTGGCTCCAACCCAAACTAAACCGGGGCGATCATATTCTCGTTACTGAAATGGAGCACCACTCCAATCTGATTCCGTGGCAATTGGTAGCCCAGGAGACAGGTGCCCAGTTGAGCTATCTGTCAATAACCAGCCAGGGAATTCTGGAGTTGGAGAATTTAGAAGCTCTACTCACACCAGATACAAAGATCCTTGCTGTCAGTGCTGTTTCCAATGTGTTGGGAACGATCAATCCTCTGGAGCACTTGATAAAAACTGCACATTCGCACAATATTCCTGTCTTGGTAGATGGAGCCCAAGCTGTTGCACGGCAAATAATTGATGTGGCAGCCCTCGATTGTGATTTTTTTGTTTTTTCTGCCCATAAAATGTATGGTCCCACCGGCATTGGCGTTTTGTATTGCAAACCAGAACACCAACAGGATATACAGCCTTTTATGGGAGGAGGGGGAATGATTGAACAGGTTCAAGAGCAGAATGCTTCCTGGACAGAGTATCCATGGAAACTGGAGGCTGGTACTCCTGCAATTGCACAAGCAGTCGGGTTGTCTGCCGCCATTGATTACCTCCAGGGGGTGGGGCTGGAGACAATAGGGAGGCATGAAAAAGAATTGACGGATTACGCATTACAGAAATTAACACAATGGCCTGGAGTGTCTGTTCATGGGCCTGTCAATCTGACGCAAAAAGCCGGCGTGATTTCTTTTCAAGTGGACAACACCCACCCTCATGATGTTGCCCAAATTTTAGATGAAGATGGAATTGCAGTGCGAGCTGGTCATCACTGTGCTCAAATTTTGATGAGTCGTCTAGGGGTACCGGCCACAGTTCGTTTGAGTTTTTCTTTGTACAATGATCAGGCGGAAATTGACCAGTTTGCAGAAAGTTTGCTCAAGGTACAGCAAATGTTTGGCTAGCTCCCACTTTGGTGCTATAGAGCTTTTATAATGGAACGATTTTTCCTGAATCTAACAAGTTTTTATAAGTTTGATCCAATTGATCTAAAACTTGCTGATAATTAGGATGCTTTTTAGAAATTTGAAAATACACATTCAATTTGAGTACAGTGGTATATTTTAAATCCTTAACGGACATTGTCTGAAGTGCTTGATTCACAGGTAATTTATAGTTTAACATATACTCGCCACGTCCTCTTTTCAGCATTTCTAAGGCCGAAGTATGTACAGGTGTTTGATAAGATTTTATGTTATTCTCTTTATTTCGGATATAATCTCTCCAACCAGAATAACTATATCCCGTAACCAGAATAACTTTTTTACCATTCAAATCTTCCTTCTTTTGAATATCCGGTTCCTTTCCAATAGCATAAATACGCATTTCGATAACACCGATTATTTCTTTTCCTGTTGCAACAACATCATCTAATGAGGGGATTTTAATGCCATACCAGACATCAACCTCCCCCTCTGCCAAATACTTAAACAGTCTTCCAGCAGGATATTTTTTTTCTGTATATTGGATGCCCATTTCGTCATAGACTTTCCTGGCAATGTCGATAAGAAGACCATCCGGTTCCTTTTGATCATTCATGAAGGTAAATGGAGGAAAGTTGACATAACCGATTTTGAGTTTTAAATCCTCTGAGTAAACGTTTGTTGTAAAAAATATCGCAATGATAGCAAACATGATTTTAAAACAGTTTGCTGGTCTATTTTTATATGTTTGTCGTTGTTTCATATAGTCTCTTTGTGTCGAATGATTTTGAAAATAAGAGCAGGAATTGCCTGAAATTCCTATATGGAAAGTCTCACTAAGTACAGCTAATCAGAAATAAGTATTCAAATTCTTGTTGTTGCAGTCTTACTCTTAATCCTAATCTTACTCTTAATCTCTGGAAATTGAGGGATTAAGATTAAGAATTTGTACACTTTATTGTGAATACTTGTACTAAGCAGGCTAGTAGCTTACCTATCAGAGAGTGAGAAGAGAAGCGGGAATAATTCTGGAAAAGTGCCATTGCGTTACAGTTTGAAAACACAATCGATTGCCAGAGAAATGGGGTTTTTCACGAATAACACTCCTCAAAGAAGGAAACAGGAAAACAAATACTTTCCATAAGTATATCAAAGCGTTTGAACAACAGCGAGCATTATTTGAAAGCTGCTTTGTCATCAATCATTTCCTAATTATTCTTATTGCTTCCTCAAACATGCTACTATTCCATCTCCACGATGGGTTGCTGGATACCCGTTGCCTGTATATTCATACAAATCGTTAGCCTCGAAGCCATACCATTTATTACCCACCTTACGGATAGCATGGGAAATCTGGATATCAGCCGATTTTTAAAAAAAGTTTAATCTTTGTTCCATGATCATCTGGGTATTCAGATTGGTCTTTTGAGGAAATTTCAATTGTCCCTCCATAGGCGGTTACAAATTTTTTCACAAGTGGCATTCCGAAACCGGTTCCCAGCTCTCCATTGGTGCCGTGACGGGTTGTATGCTTATGAGGCTCAAAAATATCCTGGAGTAAATGCTTGGGGATTCCCATGCCAAAATCCTTGACGGACAAAACAGCTTGTTGTTCTAAGCGTTGTGCTTCAATCATTACTTGAGAGCCAGGAAAAGAGTATTTCACAGCATTGGTCAAGAGATTATTGAATACGGAGTTGACCAATGATGCCCTTTCTGCCTGAGCATGGAGTTTCTCGCTCATAATGATGACAGGTTTGATTTCTTTTTTAGTAAATTGATGATTGAGTAGCATCAAAGATTCAGTGATCGCATCTCTCAAGTCAACGGATGTTAAATCTAATTGAATTTTTCCTTCTTCGAGTCCCTGGATTTTACGGATCAATCCAATAATGTTTTGGGCATTTCTCGTCGCTTGTGTCATTTCGTTTTTCGCTTGAGAGAATAAATCGGGTTGTTCTTCCACGATTTCTAACCATGATTGGACCAGGCCGATGGGATTCATGAGATCATGACACAGGACATGAAGCAGTTCCTTTTGTTCGCTATTTTTTTGCAGAAGTCGTTCGCCAGCTTCTTTGAGTTCTCTATTTTGATGTTCCAGAGTTTGATAGGCGGCTTGTAATCTAGCTCGATTTAAATTCAGTTCAAGATGCGTTTGGACTCTGGCTAACAATTCGCTTTTTTGAAAGGGCTTGGTGATATAATCTATTGCTCCCACATTAAACCCTTTCAGAGTACTTTCTGGGTCTGTTTTCGCTGTCAGGAAGATTACTGGAACATCTCGATTGTTCGTATCCTTCTTCAAGCGTTCACAAACCGTGAAACCATCCATGCCGGGCATCATGACATCGAGAAGAATTGCATCAAATTTTTTCAATTGGGCCCATTCTAAAGCCTGTTCTCCATTCATGGCAAACTCAATCTGATAGCCTTCTTCCTTAAGCAGGTTCCCTAACAGTTGGATATTACTGGATTCGTCATCGACAATTAAAATAGACAATGATTCTTTTTCATTCGGATTCAGCATCTTAGTTTCTTTTTAAGGGAGTTAAGCGGCGAAGGGTGATCCGCATAGCTGTCCATATAGATCTCTATATTAATCCAAATTACCTTTAACCGAATCCAGCATCTGCCCAGTCCCTGGCCAGATCACGCTGAAAGGTTTTGATGTTTTCTGCATTTTCAGCCAATGTCAACGCTTTGCGTGCTTTGACAAATGCCAATTTGAGCCAGGTTCGGGGAAGGGGAATGCCCAAAATATTGAGTGAAATACGAAAAAAATAGTGAATAACGTTGGCATACCCCGTCAAAATAGTGAACTCTAGTGGAGTTTTGGCCACATTGCCAATTTTCTGTACGGCAATTCCATATTGATGGTACGTTTCGTTGAATTCCTCTTGGATCTGTTTTTGTATTTGCATGGTACGCTCCCCTGCCGAATAACGCCCCACTGCAAAGATTAAAGCGCTCAGAGAAATTTGGGCTTTTAAAAAATAGCCAATCGGCTCACCTGGCATCGAACGAATGACCAGGGTTATCAATTCATTGGTGGTCGTATTCAAAGCGGGAAGGTAGCGCAAAAATTGAACAGCGACCCTCACATCTCTGATAATTTCCGGTGGTTTCTCATTCAGAAACAATATCTCCTCATCAAGCAGCACATTTTTGAGATCATCAAGCCGTAAGACTCCCTGGGTGAACAGGTTGATTTCGTCACGAGGTGTCCCTGGAGGACCGATTTTTTGAAGTGCTTTTCCAGTATGCCGTTGATAGGATTTAATAATATCCATACTTTTTTGGGTATCCTGAACTTGTTGAAGCATCTGCGTTCGTTTCTGCTTACGCCCCCACCAGCCTTGCCTGGGATCGGACAGGTTTGCTTGAATTTTTCGAATGTTCGTCTGGCAAGTACTGAGCATTTTAGAAAAATAGGTATTTTGGGCCCGAAGGGCAATTTCGAACCCATTGGTCCGGTACTCTCCCAATGAACAGGCCACAAGTGCTTGCATCAGCAACGAAAGATAGACTTCCGTCGAAAAATCCCGTTTGCTGCTTCCAATCAGAGACACCAGTTCCAGGCGAGTCGTCACATCTTTAGGATTAATTTTTAAGCGTTTGACTTTGTTTTGTGCTGATTTGATTGGGTGCCACTTGGCCAGTTCCTGCCCACTCACTGTTTCTGGCATCATACCAGGGCTCAATACAGTGACAGCCCATCGTCTGAATTTTTTTTGATCCCAGTCCAGGATCTCTTTTTTTCGCAGATCAACTTCTTGACTCCAGAGTTTGAATAAATCAATGATATTTTCAAGTTCTCGCTCTTCAACTTGAAGACGATGGACCCTGTTTTTTGAGACAGTTGAAGCCTGTTTATCTTGTTGTGATTCTTGATTATTTAAATCAGCTTTCGACGAAGTCGAATTCTGTCGTTTCTGTTTCACGGCTGCATCTCTGATCTATTGTGAAGTATCGGAGGAGCCCAACAGTTGCTCTAAAACACGTCTCAGTTCTTTGAGCGGGACTGGCTTGGATAAATGTGTTTTAAATCCACTTTTCATAATACGCTCATGATCTTCTCCAGTAGCCAGGGCGGTCAAGGCAACTACTGGAATGTTGCAAGTGGCCGGATCTGCCTGGAGTTGCCGCATGGCCTCATATCCATCCATATCGGGCATGACCAAATCCATCAAAATGAGGTCCGGTGGGGACATATCGATTTGTTCCAACGCTTCGCGTCCATCTTTAGCAACACGTGTTGTGTATTGTCCAGCAGGAATGGACACTTGCAAAGTCAGTTGGTAACCCGGATCATCTTCGACAATCAGGATATCAGGAAGAGCAGGTGCTTTGAGCCGGCTTACTCCTGACATGTCAGCAACTGGCGTATCTTCCTCCACAATCACAGGCTTTGCAGAATCCACATTGGACTCAGACGGAACCTGTATTTCTGGAACCACATCGTAATCTAAAGGCAGGGTGAATCCCCAATGAGTGCCTTTTCCCTGTTCACTCGTCACTTGAGCAGCGCCTCCCTGCAATTCTGCTAATTCTTGTACCAACGCAAGCCCCACTCCCGTAAAGTGGTTGATATGATTTTCCATTCCAACAATTGTGGGAAATCGTTCAAAGACGTGAGCCAGCTCGTCTGGACTGAGTTGTAATGCAGGATCATGGATGGTAAATGATATATCTTTTTCATCATTAGAACGAATACTGAATTTGAGAGATGTCCCTTGCTGTAGTTTGAGAGCTACCTGTATTAGTGCCAGGAGCATTTGTTTGAGATAATGGGAATCGTAGAAAATTTGGCCGGGAATCGTGCCCTCCCATTCAGGCATTAACGGATCTGAATCGTGTTTAGTGGTAGTGAAAAAATTTGTTATGATTTGCTCCACAAACCCTTTCAAAACAATCCACTGTTTATCAAAGCGAATCATTCCATAGTCCATTTCAGCCAGAAGCAACAAATTATTAATCATTTGAGACAGTTCGTATGCTGTGTGGTAAATGGTCTGGAGCTTATTCTCCGGCTCTTTGGACAATTCTGTAGCCTGAAGTGCTTCGCTCAATCCAAGGATGGTGCCAATGGGAGTTCTGAGAATATGGGATAAATTGCGAACAAAATCGGCTTTTGTCCGCAAAGCGATTTCGGTCTGAGTGACGTTTTCTTGAAATTCCTGGCTTTGCTTTTTGGAAAGCGAGGCCATATAATTGAAGCGATCCTTCAGCAAAAGGAGCTCAGGAATTTTTTGTATATCGGGATCATCGACAGTAATTGGATCACTCTCTTCCTCTGAAGGAAGTTCTAAGAGTTCTAAAAGGGGAGTCAAATACCATCCAGAGAACCAACTGGTAAACAGCCAGGCACCGATACAACACCCAACTATTGCTATTCCTGCTGGGAGTGGCTGCCACATTCCCAAAATACTGTAAATGACCACGCCTGCGCTGGAAATACCAGCCATCAAGATAAACAATCGGAAGCGAAACACTTTCATAACACCATCCCCTTGTTTGAGATTTATACGAAGTTGTCAACTGCGTAACTCCTAGCTAAATTCATTTAAAGAATCAAATTCAAATTTGTCACTATTTGGCTACTTTCTTCTAAAATGTAAAAGGGATTGTTGTGCTTAAATACATTCCTTCCCGCATTC
This sequence comes from SAR324 cluster bacterium, assembly GCA_028282505.1. Taxonomy (GTDB): domain Bacteria; phylum SAR324; class SAR324; order SAR324; family NAC60-12. The sequence continues at coordinate 17,306 of JANQHV010000256.1, forward strand.
GATAAATAACCTCTAAAATGACAGATCAAAGAGAAAATTACATAAACGTTTTCCATGACCGTATAATGGTATGATTTCAGACATATACGGCGCTATTATCAATAAAGGAAACTATCTAGCTGCAATGGGATTGATTTGCTGTTCAGAAATATGTGGAAGGCGGTTTTTTTATGACGGGAATTCCAAAGTCGGTAATTATATTTGTTGACTAGATTTTATTAACTCATGTTACGTGTACAAATCTTGCTAAGAACCTGTTTGGAAAAGATGGTTCGTGACGAAAAATCGATCTCGTTGAGCGGATTTTTGAGAAAATTTAAGGCGAATAGCGAGCCTAT
>JANQHV010000280.1 GCA_028282505.1 SAR324 cluster bacterium
ATAAAAAGCAAACACAACGAGAATCCTTTTTCATAAAAAATTTCAATAGACGTTTTGGGGAGCTTTACAGAACTTTGAAAGCTCAGGCATTGATGGAAAGAAGGAAACTCACAGATGAAGCTTTTGCTGAGTCATTGGGGGTTTGTACTAAAACGTTGAATAATTATAAAAAGGGCGGAAGGGTGCCTAGTGTGGTTGTGTTATTCAACTTATCAGAAAAATTCAATGTGAATCCTGAATGGTTGCTTTATGGTGGAACTCATGAAATGTTTCGTGGATTAGTGGGGGATTGGGAATGAATTTGCCGAACTGTATTGAGGTTTCTCCTGATAAGCGTAGTGGAATTCCTGTATTGAAGGGCACAAGGCTTCCTGTTGCTCAAATTATTGCTGAGTTGGCGGAAAACCAAAGATTGTCTAAAATAGTAGAAGACTATGAATTGGACGAAGATTTATTAGTGCAACTGCTTCAAGAGATCTCAATCCATTTGAATAATAGTAATTTATGCAGGAAAGTGGAATGATTTTACCGAATTTACGTAGTTTATTCCACTTTCCTGCATAAATTACCAAAGCCTGCCCAGATCCACTCCCGACCCATTGACAATCCCTCTGATCCCTGCTGAATTGCCAACAGACGCTACTTTTATCCTTCAGGTCAGTGGATAAGATCTCTCCTGCTACTGACCTGCCCTTCATGTGGAATATGTATGGATTATACCGCCGGAAACTCGACTGGAATCGAAAAAACACCGACTGATACTCTAGCCCAATTGGTGCGCGAATATTATCGGGAAGCAGAAGAAGCCAAACGACAAAAGATAGAAGAATGGAATAACGCTTCGGATTATTACAATGCGGTTTATCCGGAACAAGTCGGTCCTGCTCTAAGTTCTGCCAAGAAATACGAAATCTTTATTCAGTTGACCAAGCGGCTCACTGATAATGCCCGTGCCCAATTGCTCGCTGATTTATTAAAAGCGGGCGAAATTCCATTCGCTATCACACTGCCTCAGTATCAGGGAGATGATCCCCAGCAAGAACGAAAGAAAATTCGAGAAGAAAGCGCACGTCGGATGGAAGCAAAAATTCGGGATATTTTCCAAAAGACGGATTACTTAACAACTCTGGAAAGCATCATTGGTGATCTGACTTTGCTGGGAACTGGGATTACCAAGAACCCGGTGCTGAAAAAAATTGACTACCCGGTCTTCACTTCACCAAACGGCACTGATCCCAACTTGTATAAAATTGAGTCACGAATGGAATCAGAATTAGTGCCCACCAGTATCAGAGTTTCTCCTCGACATATTTTCCCTTCCCCGGGAGCAAAAAACGTCGATGAATGTGATTATATTATTCATAAATCCGTCCTGACTGCACGGCAATTAACGGATCTTGGCTTTTCTGACTATGGGTATGACATTAAAGCAATCCAGCAGGCGCTTAAATACAAAAAAAGAAACTCAGATGATGGTTTTCGATGGGATGACACAGAAGACCCCAACAAAGAGCAGGAAAATTCTCATCACACCGTGACTAAAAAATTCGAGTTATTGGAATTCTGGGGCAAGGTTTCTGTTGATCAGCTGGCGGGCTATATCCCGGAAATTCAACAGCAGGATGGAAAATACTTTCTTTCACCCGAAGAAGAAGCCCCTGATTTGACAAGAGAGGCGGAAGGACACACCGATGGAAAAGACCTCACCCCACTGACAGAATACCTCAATGTTGTCGTTTCAGTCGTTGGTGAAAAAACGATTCGAGCGGCGATCTCTCCCCTGGAAAACAAATTGCCGTTCAATTTTGCCTATTGGAGAAGGAATCCCGACTCAATCTGGGGGGATGGCATCGCTTTTTCCCTGAAGGATTACCAGCGTTTGATGAATATTTTCTACGCTCAAATCATTGAGGGGAAATCTATATCAGCCAAACCCCAAGTGATCAAACGAGAAAACTCTTTCCTCGGCGATGATACGACGCTGGAGGGAGGGAAACAATGGATTGTTCGGGGAAATAAACCGTTACAAGATGCTTTGACGTTTTTCAGTGTGCCCGATGTGACAGATGGGTTGATCAACATGATTCAGTTGATTGAAAGGGAATCGACGCTTTCCACCATTTCTCCAGTGGGAATGGGGGAGAGTGCCAGATATCAAACCCAAACGGCACGTGGGATGATGCTCTTAAATGAGAATCAAAAGAAAGATATCCAAAGCGTGATCCGCAGTCTCAGCAGTCTCATCACAAACGATGTCAAAGGGATCTACCATTGGCTGATGGCCGATAGTGATGATCCATTGATCAAAGGGGACTACAACGCCCAATGTACGGGCTATTTGGATTATATGCACCGTACTGTTTACAAATCGCAACTCTTAGAGATGTCCCAGATCATCGCCCAGAATCCAGCCTATCTCCAAGGTACAAAAGTGCAAAAGGTGCTGCGGCAGTTGTTTGACGCAACGGGCTTAACCCCAGATGACTTCACTTATAATGAACAGGAATTCAAAAAAATCCAAGAATCCCAGATGCAATCCCAATTGCAAATGCAGCAATCCATGATTCAAATGCAAACTCAATTGCAAATGCAGATGGAGGAATTTAAAGCCTTGCTGAAAGAGAAGCAAGACGCTAGTGCTGATGAGCGTAAGCGGATTACGGAAGAGCGACTGGTGGATAAGAAAGCGGGCCGTATTCTCCGTAATAACCCCATAGACAACGAATCGATCTTGCAGCAAGAGCAACAGGCACGAGAAATTGAACAGTCCATTATACAAGAAGAACAACAAATGGCTCAAATGGAAGAGTTGGAAGATCAAAAGATTTTGGAAGAATCTTTAGAACGTGTGAATTGAATTGGAAAGAATCGAATTAGATAAAGTATCGTTTTTTTTAGATAACTGCCAAACCCCAGGGTGGCATGCCTTTGTGGAGATGCTGCTCAGGTGGAGAGACAGTTTAAACCGAGAACACGGATCTGGATTGATCAGTACCGAACAGGAAAAAGCTGAACACAATAAAATGGTGGGAATGCTGGAAGTGCTCGAAATATTAATCAACCTAGAACGTTGGGAATTTGAAGCGCATCAAAAACGCTTTGAAACAAACAATCAATAAGGACCTGCCGCAAGGTAGAAATCCTTAAGGAGTGGAATGGAACAAGAAGTAACCGAACAAGAACAAACAGCTTCTGACATGTGGAAAAAGATGCAAGAGGAAGAAGCGCGACCTTCGCCTCCCCCTTTTGTTGAAGGGAAAGAGCGTCCAGAAGATACGCAATCCTTAGGTGATGACAATCCGGATTCTGAAACAGAAATTCCTCAAAAGGACCCTGTTGAAAAAGATATCGATTGGCAAGCAGAAGTAGAGAAGTACAAAAAGGAGTTAGCAAGCACGAAGAAGTCTTATGATGATATGCGGCCTGAATTTGATCGTAGATTATCTGAGAATCGGAAACAGACGGAAGAGCTACAGGAATTAAGACATAAGTTGATGCAAAGAGAACTTGACGACTTGAAATTGTCAAAAGAGGAGTCCTCAGAAGAGCCGAATCTTAATGATATCTTCACACCAGAAGAACAAGAGCTGCTGGAAGATAACCAGGAGTTGAAATCTATCATTGAGAAGATGGTCCAGCAAAAGACCACTTCCCTGCATGATCAATTAAAATCTTCTACAATCAGAGAAGAGGACTTGCAGAGACGACTGGATGAAGTTCAGAAAAATGTCGGCGTCTTTAATGAAGATATTTCTAAACGTCGCCAAGTCGAAGCAAGGCAGAACTTGCATGCAGCAATGCAGAATATTGGAATTACAGGTGAGACTGATGTTGATGGTCAAACCGTTCCGCTTTACGACGCCATTGCGTCAGATCCGCAGTTTATTGAGTGGGTAAACGCCAATCAACGCCGATCGCAGACGATGGTGGATGCCATCAAAGAAGCAGACATTGAGATCATCACAGACACCATGCATCAATTTTTAGTGAAACATCCTAAATTTGCGTTAAATCCATATCATAAAAAAGCTGAGCCAGAACCAAGAAAGGCTTCTTCACAACAAGTTAAAAAGCGAAATGTACTTGCCGGGGTAACAGGCGATGTTCCAGGCAATACTCCTCCATCAGCAAAAATAGATGTATCGAATATGACTGCTTCTGATCTTTGGGATGTCATCCGTAGAGAAGAACAGTCT
>JANQHV010000315.1 GCA_028282505.1 SAR324 cluster bacterium
GTGGTTCAAGTCGAACCAGATACGGCCGGCAGTGTGATCTCAAAGGTGGTACTCTCGTTTTCAGTACTGAAAACATGGATCTGTCCTTGGTGGTCTTGAACGATTCCATAACTGATGGATAACCCCAAACCAGTTCCTTTTCCTTCTTCTTTGGTGGAGAAAAAGGGATCAAATATTTTTTCCAACTCAGGTGCTGAAATCCCATGTCCATTGTCGATAAAGCTCACCACTACCATTTCTCTATTATCTGCTTGTCTTTCCATCTTGGTCTGGATGGTGACAGTGGCATTGTCTTTTCCATCCAGGGCATCTCGGGCATTGCTCAGCATATTGATGAATACCTGTTCCAACTGTTGGGCATTTCCATAAACTCGAGGCAATTCTGTGGCAAATTGTTTTTGAAGTTGAATGTCACGATGCCGGAACTGCTCATGGAGTAAAATCAGACTGTTGTCAAGAACGATGTTGACATTAACTGGTTGATGCCTCACCTCTGATTGACGGGCAAAATTTCTCAAGTGATTAATGATATTCATCATCCTGTCCGATCCTTGTTCGATCTTTTCGAAAACGGAATAAGCATCTTTGGGATTGAGGTGATCAACACCATCCATCAAAATCAATTGAGCCCTGTTGCGAATATAGGTCAATGGTTGATTGAGTTCATGAGCAACTCCTGTTGCCAATTCTCCAATAGAGGCCAGTTTGGCAGTTTGTACCAGTTGGGCTTGGGTTTCTTGGAGCTGCTTGTTTGCCTGAACCAGGTCGGCATTGTTTTTTTTGATGGTGTTCTCAGCCTTTTTGCGTTCTGTGATGTCTTGTCCCACGCAGACAAAACCATCAATAAGACCTTGTCGATTATGCATGACAGAGATAGAAAGCAGGATGGGGATTTGATTGCCATCTTTTTTAAAATAGAACGTTTCAGTTCCAGTGATAGAGTGGCCGTTGATTGATGCGGCTGTTTTTCTTTCTGGAAAAAGGTCTTCTTTTTTTTCTGCTTTCAGAATGATGGTGATTGGTTGTCCAATCAATTCTTGTTCTTCGTAACCTAAACTGTGCAGCGTTGCTTGATTGGCGGTTTTAATGATTGCGTTATGATCGACAACGATCAGGGTATCTACCATAGATTGGATAATATTATCTACATATTCTTTGGAGACGGTGGTTACCTGCAATTTCTCGGTCATCATGTTGAATGCGTTTGCCAGTTGACCGATCTCATCTTTTGATTTTAAATTGATCTTGTAGCCAAGGTCTCCTTCAGCTATTCTTTCAGTCCCTCGTACCAGCATCTGAATGGGCCTGCTGTACCTATTAGCCAGTATCAATGCCAGAATAATTCCTAAGGTTATGCAAAAGGCAGTAATGGCTAAACTATTTTTCGTAGTTTGGTTCATATTCTCAAATATCCGATCGAGGGAATAGTACACCATCAAATATCCCAAATGATCATCGACCAGCAAAACAGGTCCTCCAATTTTTAAAATATTGTCGTCTTTTTGATAAATCCATTGCTCTGCTTTCATGACCTGAACGAAGAAAGTATCTCCCAGCTTTTGATCTCTATACGGGTTTGCTTCGGTTCCATCCGCTAATACCAGTCCTTCCGTATCCGTGACATAGGTAAACAAAATATCAGGGTTGATGCGTGTCGATTGTAATCTATCTCTCAAGGTACTGACTTTGAATGCATAAAGTGCATCCATGATTGTCAGGGCAATGACCTTGGTACTATCCAGACTGTCTTTAACAAACACCTCCATTTGCCGTTTTTGTCCCTGATAGATGGAATAAATGGAGATACTGCTCCCCACTAGGATGATCAAACAAACAGTGAAGGTGATCAGTTGTGCCCGTATGCTGAGTTTCATTATTCTTCCAACTCCAGTTTGACATAACGTTTCATGTTGTTCAGGACCTGAGTGGATTGTGGGGGCAGCGCATCGAATTTTTTGGTTCGTTCATATCCTTGTAGGATAGTATTGCCTTCTTCCGATTGATCCATTGCCAAGAGGGTATTTTCAACTGCCTTGACCAGTGGCGAAGGAAGATCATGACGATAACTGATGATGTGCCTTGGTACCGGTTCTGTTTGGTAAAGAATCAACAATTCATCTTCTTTACCTTTGGCATCTTCGACAAAATTGGGATAATCAATGGCACCGGCCTGAACTTTGTTGCGCAAAACCCAGACCATTGTTGTTTCATCGCCCTGACTGAAGGTATAACCCACTTCGTTTGGGGAGACAGGAGAGCTCATTCGTTTTTTTTCTTTTAATTTCAATCCATAATCCAGCAAAACCGTTTTGGGTAAAAAATAACCACTGGTCGAAGACGCATCTTCAAAGGAAATCATCTTGCCCTTCAAGTCATCAAGAGTGGAAATGCCGCTGTCTTTTCTAACAAAGATGACTGAATAATACTCAGCAACTCCTTTTTTCCAGCGCCTCAGCAACATTTTGGTACTGGCTAAATGACTCAACATGACAGTCGGAAACGGACTATCAACAAAAATGTCTGCCTTGCCTTCATTAAACAATTCTGCAACTTGATAAATATCTTCTACGACAATAATCTTTCCTTTCTGAATTCCTGCATTGTGAAGATTTTCAGCTAAATAATCCATGAATGGTTGTCTGGTTTTGATTTTTGCTGATGGATCATCACCGATAGTCGCCATCACAATTGTTGATTTTCCATAGGCAATCCAGGTGGACAACAATAAACCACTGACAATTGCTATCAAAAACGAAATGATTTTTTTACTCATGAGACTCTCCTGATTTTAAAAATTTCTACTAATTTGACCTGTTAGCCAGGGCTATTGCTTGCTTGACGCATCTTCGTGATGCAGGCTTGTAACTGTTCTTTATCCATCTCATACACAGCTTTTTTGGCTTGTTTGAGGAGTTTAGCATAAGGGAATGTGTCTTCACACAATTCTTCCATTCTTTCTATTTGAGTGAGCAACTCACTGCCCTCAAGAATGGAAAACTGGGATAAAGTTGTTATTTCTTCCTGCAACTGCTGTTTTTTTTGGGGAATCATGGCAGAAGGCGTTTCAGTGGGTTTTCTTTTTTTAGGAGTATTATCTGGATTCAGGTATTTTGCCAGGACAGGCAGTAATTTTTCAAAGTCAACAGGTTTGGTGATGTAGTCGTCAACCCCTAATTGCCGAACAATCTTTATTTGTTCTTTGAAAGCATAGGCCGATAATGGAACAATGGGAATGCGATGACATTCTGGATAAGAACGGATTTTCTGGATAGCTTCTATTCCATCCATCACCGGCATTTGCATATCCATTAAGACCAAATCAGGCGGGCTTCCCTTGGATTGGAACTCCAAAACTTTTTCGACTCCTATTTTCCCATTTTCTGCCAGGAAGGTGTCCAACCCCAGTTGTTCAAACAAAGCCTGCATCATCATTTGATTCATTGGATTATCCTCCACCAGCAGCACGCGATTTTCCTTGGAAAATGAATAATCCGTCTGAGCAGTAGTAGAATCTGATTCGCTTTGTGTTGTCTCACCAGGAACATAAGGCAGTAATACCGTAAAAACCGTTCCTTGTCCGACCACACTCTGTAAACGGATTTCTCCACCTAGCAGGGTTGCCATCTGTTTGGCAATTGGCAATCCCAAACCGGTTCCTTCGTATTTTCGGGTCAGGGAACCGTCCACTTGTTCAAATATTTCAAAAATAGTGGTAAATTTGTCTTCAGGAATCCCAATTCCTTGATCGATGATTTGAAAAATTAATAACTCTCCTGTTTTAGTCACTTTCAATCGGACTTCCTTACCAGATGGAGTGTATTTGATGGCATTAGAAATCAAATTCATTAAAATTTGGTTCAATTTATTACGGTCCGTATAAATGAACTCGGGAACCTGGGAATCCAATTCATAATTGAAAACCAGTTCTTTTTCCAGAACTTGGGATTTATGAATTTGGTGCATCCCTTGGATCAACAAACGCAAATTCACCGTTTCCTGAGCAACATCCATTTTGCCTGATTCGATTTTTGCCAGATCTAGAATATTGTTGATCAATTCAGAAAGGTTTTGGCCTGCGGTTTTTATGTTTTCCAAAAAACCTTGCTCTCTGACTGGTAAACTAAATTGGTTCTTTTTTCTGAGCAGTAACTGGGAGAAACCTATAATCGAGTTGAGAGGGGTGCGGATTTCATGGCTCATGTTGGCTAAGAACTGGCTTTTGGCACGATTGGCATTTTCTGCGTTTTCCAGAGCTTCCTTCAGTTCGACAGTACGTTCTTCAACCTGTTGTTCGAGCTGTTCATTGTGGGTGAGAAGCTGCTGCTGCAGCCGTTGTTTTTCCAGGGCATTTTTGACAGCAAACAGCAATACGTTTGGATGTTTCAAGGGTTTGTGGAGAAAATCAGAAATATTGAATTTTTCCAGCAGTGTGTAGGCGTGGTTTAAATCTCCATGTCCTGTAATGACAATGATGGCGATTTTCTGATCTTGTCTGCGAATTTCCTCAATCAGAGTTTCGCCATCCATACGCGGCATTCTCAAATCTACCAGTATTAGGTCATAGGGATTGCCTGATGAAAGTCCCTCCTTCCATCGCTCCAGACCTTCTTGTCCATTGGGAGCTTCCTCTATTTTGTCAGGGGTTATTTTTTTGAGAATCTCCACCCACACTTCACGAACATCGGGCTCATCATCGATAATGAGAAATCGGCCATGGGTTTTTATTGATAGTGAAGTCGACATAGTTGATAACCCGAATAGTTTTATTTTCTATGGTAAGAACATTGCTGGGCCAAATCACTCTCTTTTGAACGATTGAACTACCATACTTCGCACAATTTGTATATTGAAATTTCAGATGCTGAACCTAGGTTCTGGGGTCGATTTTGGGCTCAGGAGTTCCAAGTAAAAAGGGGGAGCGATGGAGAAAAATTGCTCAATTCTGGTTGCATAACTTCAGATTTACAATCATAATTTCTCTTAAAAATAATATTTTTATGACAAAAATTTCAATTCTCTCTTGGAAAATGCAATCTGATTACATCCAGGCCACTTTATTTTTTTTCAATTCCACATTGGAAGATGGGGACAAAAAAATCTCAGGATCTAAACAGGCTTATGCTCTTTGTTTCAATTCCACATTGGAAGATCGGGACTCTTCGGAATAGCCATGAACACAGTAAATACAAAAGTTTCAATTCCACATTGGAAGATCGGGACTGGAAAGCATTTGCAGACCGGACTGGGTATTGGCCGTTTCAATTCCACATTGGAAGATCGGGACTTTGAGGCGCTATGTATTGTGAAAAGTGTAGAGAGGTTTCAATTCCACATTGGAAGATCGGGACGAAAAGAACCAAATACAACCGTTTTGAAAATAGCATGTTTCAACTCCACATTGGAAGATCGGGACAGTGTCGGAAATAGAAAAAAATGGACCATTTCATTTGTTTCAATTCCACATTGGAAGATCGGGACTCAAATACGAATTTTGAATCAGTTCAGTTTTGAATGTTTCAATTCCACATTGGAAGATCGGGACCTGATTACACAGGACCATGAAAAGGAACGATTTGTCATGTTTCAATTCCACATTGGAAGATCGGGACCCGGCGGCTCCGCCCCCAGAATTTCCCCCATTTTTTGGTTTCAATTCCACATTGGAAGATCGGGACCCAAAAGAAATAAAGAAATTGATTAAATCACCGGAGTTTCAATTCCACATTGGAAGATCGGGACTAAAGGTTGTATTCGCACTCTGTACTATCTTCCATTGTTTCAATTCCACATTGGAAGATCGGGACAAGATCAGCCTTACAATTTTGTTAGAACCCCAATTGAGTTTCAATTCCACATTGGAAGATCGGGACACAATCCAATTTTTTCAAGAACGACTGTCTGTTTAAGTTTCAATTCCACATTGGAAGATCGGGACACGATTCATCGGATTATGACAATGGTTGCACTTTTCAGTTTCAATTCCACATTGGAAGATCGGGACGGATTGTTTCAAACATGGAATCGTACCATGTAGAGTTTCAATTCCACATTGGAAGATCGGGACATTTCGGAGAAATGATTCAATTGAATGGTCAGGAAGTTTCAATTCCACATTGGAAGATCGGGACCCAATGTTCGATGTGAGCGAGATTGTCCGCCAATGTTTCAATTCCACATTGGAAGATCGGGACTCACGGAGTATCAACAGGAAGTCGTCAACTGGTTCTGTTTCAATTCCACATTGGAAGATCGGGACCCGCAGGCAGGGCATCCGGCACACTTTCGGTCAACGTTTCAATTCCACATTGGAAGATCGGGACAATTATTAACAAGCCAACCGAAAACAAAAGTAATTGTTTCAATTCCACATTGGAAGATCGGGACTACCCCCTGAATTAAAAAGCATCCATAAGAACATCAGTTTCAATTCCACATTGGAAGATCGGGACGCTAGGTTTTGTTCAGTTTCTTCCCAAGGAAAATATGTTTCAATTCCACATTGGAAGATCGGGACTGTCGGACTTTACAAAATCAGTTCGTTTTCAAATCAGTTTCAATTCCACATTGGAAGATCGGGACCCGCAGCGCCAGGGTGGTGCATCCCTGGTTTTTCGGGGAAGTTGAACTATATTACAGCCCGTCCATTAAGTCAACCCTGAATCGTGCAAAAACCCTGGGGGGTTGACCAACCTCCTAAAGAATTGTTTTTATAGAACTTTTTTCCATTTCCAAAAAAAAAATAGCCAATTCACCAGCAAAAATATCAGGACAAACCGGGGGGTTGACCAATTGACTTTGTCTCTGCTGCCGACTAATGAGAGTCAACGAGGCTTAGTATTTTCAGCAATTTTCTTGAGTCGATCGATGGATTGATCGTACTTTTTATTGAGCTTCTTGACTTCTCCTTCTAAATTACCCAATCTGCTTTCCTCTTCGCCTATAGATAAAACGGCCAAATCAGTGGGCAGAGAATGACTGTGACAGCACCGATCAGAAAATTCAGGGGCAGACCAATGCGCAGATAATCTGAAAAATGGTATCCGCCTGGACCGTAGACCATGAGGTTGGTCTGATAGCCTATTGGTGTTGCAAAACTAGCCGAAGCAGCAACCATGACGCAGATAATGAAAGGCATGGTATTGACCTCAAGGCTTTCCGCTGTGCTCATTGCTATTGGGAAGACGAGCGCGGCGGCTGCGTTGTTCGTTATGATCTCGGTGAAAAAAACCGTAATGAGGTAGACTGCGGCAAGGGATAACCAGGCATCGGTTCCAGTCAGATTCAGGAGTGTAACTCCTATTGCCTCTGCGGCACCTGTTGTTTCTAAACCTTTGCCAAGTGCCAGGGCGGAGGCAATTGTCACCAGTACATGCCACTCGATGCTCTGGCGTGCCTGTCCCAGGGAGCAGCACCCCGTGATGAGCATCAATCCTCCCGCCAGTACCGCTGCTTTTAACATGGACAACCAACCAAAAGCAACGACTGTAACCATACCGGCCAGAATCGCGAAGGCTAGTGGTGCTTTTTCAAGACGTTTGGGTGTGGTGTTTTCAATCTCGCTAACCAGGTAGAAGTCCTGGCTGTCTCGTTGGCGGGTCAGAAAGCCCGCATGGGATTCGACGAGTAGAATATCCCCAGACCTCAGCACAATATCACCTATCTTGCCTCCAAGTCGTTCTCCATTGCGTGCCACAGCAATGACCACAGCATTGTAACGATCACGGAAGCGTCCTTCACGTATTGATTGCCCGACCAGAGGACATGTATTCGAAACGACCGCCTCGACAAGACACCGCTTGTGACGGGGAGCATCCAGCTTGAAGAGTTGATTGGGTGCTGGTCTTAAACCAACCTGATTATAAAGCGTCCTGACGGAATCGACATTGCCAACAAAGACCAGCCGGTCTCTTTCCTGGAGTTTTTCATTGGGAGATACGGCTGTTAGAATTTCTTGACCTCGAATCAGCTCTGCTACGAAGGCGCCAGGTAAGTGGCGCAGCCCGGCTTCATGAATGGTTTTGCCAATCAAGGAGCCGGCTGCCGAGACTTCCATCTCCAAAGTATATTCTTTCGGATTTTGAACTCCTTCATCAAATGTTTTGCGCTCTGGCAATAATCTTCGAAAAAGCACGATGAAGAGGATTCCTATCACGGCACATGGAACTCCCACCTTGGTAATCTCGAACATATGGAGCCCTTCGTTATTGAATTTTTCTTGAACGAGCCCGTGCACGACCAGGTTAGTGCTGGTTCCAATGAGAGTACAGATACCTCCGAATATGGAGGCATAGCTGAGGGGAATGAGGAGGCGTGACGCATTAACCCGGATTTGGCGTGACCATTCCAACACCACTGGAATGAAGAGTGCCACAACTGGCGTACTGTTCAAAAACGCACTCAGTATGGTCACGGATGTCATAAGTCGGGATTGAGCTCCGCGACTAGTCTTGGGATAACCGAGGATGCGTTGCGCAATCCAGGAGAGCCCTCCAGTCTCTCGAAGCCCCGTGACTACTACGTAAAGAACACCGACGGTGACAACACTTTTTGAGCTGAAGCCAGCCAGGGCCTGCTCAGCGTCGATTATCCCAGCTAGAAGAAGTGCGCTTAGGCTGCCAAAAAACACGTAATCGGACGGTACTCTTGTGAACAATAAAAACCCAAATGTAAAGATGACTACCCCGATTGCATACCATCCTTGCCACGCTAACGAAAGAAGATGTTGGATATCCATTTGCTTTAACTATTCTTTCTTCATTATTGAAATTTTAAAATACTTAGATTATCAAGCCTTCTTTAAGATACCAGCCTAATCTATTGCCCAATCAAACAGTTATTTTTTTCAGGCCCCATAGAGAAAACAGAGTCTATGGCGACTTCGTTTGGATCAGAGAGGACAAAGATCGCATGTTCAATTTATTTCTCCCGCAAAGAATCATAAATAGAACAGTAGCTCTTGTAACGCAATTCAGTAATTTCTCCATCGTTCACGGCTTGTTGTACCTGGCACCCCGGTTCATGACGATGGGAACATCCTTTGAATTTGCACTGGTCTCGTTTTGTTTCAAACTCAATGAAAAATCGATCCAGTTGCTCAGGAGGAAGTTGATATAGTCCCAGTTCACGGATTCCGGGAGTGTCGACGACATATCCACCTTCTGGCAGTCGATACATTTCGGAGATGGTCGTGGTGTGTTTTCCTTTGTGAGAGGTACTGCTGATACTTCCAATTTTTATTTGCCATTCTGGGAATAGTGCTTTGAGTAAGGAAGATTTACCGACACCAGAATGTCCTGATAAGACGGATGTTTTGTTGTGTAACAGGGTTTTTAGTGCATCCAGTCCGGTTTTTTCGATAGCACTGGTTTCTAAAATAGGATAGCCCAGGGAAGCATAGGTAGCGGTATTTTCTTGAATGAACTGATGATTGGCCAAATCTGTTTTGTTGAGAATGATGAAAGGTTGCAACCCTCCTCGTTGTGCGGTGATCAGGAAACGGTCTACAATGCCTGGCCGGAAAGGAGGTTTTTTAATAGAGGTAATGATCAACAGGTTTTCTACATTGCTCACCAATACCTGCTCCACTTTTCCTTCTCTGGCAGGACGTGATAATTTGCTCTGGCGGGGAAGAATTTTATAAATCCAACCCGCATCTTCAGAAGCATCCAAGTCAATTTCTACTTGATCTCCCACGGCCACACTATTTCCATAGAGATTGTCTTGAAACAAGTTGCCTTTGATGCGGCATAAATAAACCGTACCTTCCACATCTACATAATAAAATCCTTTCATTCGTTTAAATACAGTACCGACCTGTCGATTCATGCTGTTATCTTTAGTGGCTCAAGCAGGAAATAGAAAAAAGTTCTCTTTGATTTGGTAAGGTGGTTGCATATTAATAACTACTATCAAAATCTCAGTTGTTCTCCTATTTACAAAAACTTACTATTTTCCGAGAAAAAATGCCTAGAGGTGGATTTCGCAAGGGGGCAGGTAGAAAACGTGAATACCATGAGCCTGTACAAAAGATTCTCTTGGGATTGCCCAAATCTGTTTTAGAGAAACTGGATGCATATGCCAAAGAGCACCATTTGTCACGCCCCAAAGCCATTGCGTTATTATTAGAACAACAGGAAATTCCAAAAAGGCCCGTTGCGGCTCCCAATCCAATTCATAAAAATCAACTGCTGGAAGAATTGAAAGCTCTTAAAAATAGCTTACACTAATCAGGACATGCCTGTTGATCCTGATAGGGTATCCATTAGAGTCTTTTTAAAAATTCTACAATAGAAGTGTGCCCCTTCTGGGAGGCCCATACCATGGCGGCATTGATATCAGCCCCTTTGGAAGCCAACAGTTTCATGGTAGGGATCCGGCCTTTACGGGCGGCAAGGGTCAATGCGGACCAGCCTCCTTCACTGACTGCATTGCTGTCAGCTCCACGTTCCAGCAAAATACGCACAGCGTCATTATGCCCATTCAACGAGGCCCACATCAAGGCTGTCCATTTTTTGTGATCTCTGAAATTCACATCAGCTCCCTGGTCCAATAAATAGCGAATCATCTCGGCTTGTCCGACAGTAGCTGCCCACATGATGGGAGTTTGCCCTGTGATTTCCTCGATATTGACCTCAGCCCCGTGCTGGATGAGCAGCTTTGCCATTTCCATGCGATTGTCCAATGCAGCCCAAAACAATGCCGCTTGTCCCACATTATCACGCGCGTTCACGTCAATCCCACTGTTCAGATATTGTCTCACTATTGCCATTTCTCCTTTACGAGCAGCTTCTCTAAATGCTTCCTCATCCTTGTTATGGCATCCTGTGATCAACAGGGCAACAAATAGTATGATCCCAATCAATGCTTTTTCTTTCACAAACAACCTCTTCATGTTTCATTAGTAATTGTGGAATATCAGCTTCTTGTCGTGACAGTCTTACTCTTAATCCTAATCTTACTCTTAATCTCTTGAAATTAAGGGATTAAGAATTTGTACACTTTATTGTGAATACTGGTACTTAGAACCTGTTAGAGAATTCGTTTTTTTACGATTTGTCATTCTGAGCATAGCGAAGAATCTATCATATATCCGCCATTTAGAGATCCTTCGCTTCA
>JANQHV010000316.1 GCA_028282505.1 SAR324 cluster bacterium
GAGCTATTGAAGCAAAGTTTTTATATGGAAGACAGGGAAAAACGTGTGGGACTTTGGCTCTATGCCATTTTCAGAGAACGCAGTTATCCAATCATTACACATCTTTCATCAGCCATCCGATTTTTGAAAACTTTAAAACAGAAAGTGAAAACGCTTTTTTATTTGCCTCCGCTCAATTTGCAAACGTCCAAAACCATCATCTTGATCAATGGTTTATCGGCACGTCAAGGCGGTGGTCAAACCTATCTCTCGAACTTACTCCATTTTCTGCCAAAACGGGATGATGTCCATGTGATCGTGTTGGCACCAGAATCTTTAGACATTCCAACCAATCACCCCAATATTGAAAAAATGACCATTCCCCAAGAAACGGCAAATCCATTTTTTCGTGCATTTTGGGAAAATTGGACATTGCCTCAGATTTTACAAAAGTTGCAGGTGGATATTCTATTCTGTCCTGGAGGAACATTGAGTGCGGCACCCAAAGATTGTAAGACCGTGGTGACTTTTCAAAACATGCTGCCCTTTTTACCTCAAGAGCGTAGACGATACCCACAGGGATATATTCGGTATCGTCTGTGGTTACTGAGATTCTTGCAGGGACGTTCTTTTCAAAAGGCAGATTTGCTCATTTTCATTTCACAGTATGCAAAAATAGTGATTGACCAAGCCATACCAGAAAGGAAAGGAAAATCTGTTGTAGTTCCACACGGCTTGGGTGACCAATTTCGAGCCAGCATCATGTCCCAGAAAAATTTTTTCAAAATCCCCCTGCCCCCCTTTGAAAAAAAGGGGGAACTTCAGGAAAAAATTTTTCTAGGGCACTGTAGTAATCCGTCAGACAATACGTCTCACGCCAATGACCAACTTTTTGCCTCTTTGCCCCAAGAATATGTGCTGTATGTTTCCATCATTGATGTTTATAAAGCCCAAATCGAGGTTGTGCGGGCCTGGCAGATTTACCAGCAACACATGGACATTTCGCGTCAAGGACAGGAAAAACTCGTTTTTGTTGGACCAAATTATCCCCCTTACCTGGAAAAGGTAAAAAACACGATTGCCTCATTGAATTTGGAAGAAGAGGTCATTATTTTCGGCAATGTCCCTTATGATGAATTACCAGGCCTTTACCAACAGGCAAAGATTAACATTTTTGCTTCTTCGTGTGAAAATTGTCCCAATATCCTGCTGGAAGCATTGGGGGCGGGCAAACCTGTTTTCTCCTCCAATTATCCTCCCATGCCCGAATTTGGTGAAGATGCCGTTGAGTATTTTGATCCTTATGATCCCCAGAGCCTGGCCAATTTATTGTTAAAGTACGCTGATGCTGCTTCGTTGCGGGAAAGTTTAGGACAAAAAGCCTTACGACAGTCACATAAATTTCAATGGGAACAAACCGCCCAAAAAACATGGAATGCTTTATTTGAATTGATTTAATATGTGTGGAATTGCTGGTTTTTCTGGAAATTTTGATCTCCCTCTCCTGGAGCAAATGAATCAAACCATTGCCCACCGAGGCCCTGATGATGAGGGAGTTTATTTGTCTGAAAAGCATGGGATTGGACTGGCACACCGCCGGCTTTCTATCATTGATTTATCTGCTCATGGACATCAACCCATGTGGGATATCACTAAAACGGTGGCTATTGTTTTCAATGGAGAAATATTCAATTATCAGGAATTACGAAACAATCTAATTGAAGAAGGGTGGGAGTTTGAAAGCCATTGTGACACAGAGGTTCTTCTCAATTTATACCTGAAAGAGGGGGCCGACATGTTGAACTCACTCAATGGTATGTTTGCTTTTGCACTTTGGGATACGCGCAGTGAAACTTTATTTCTTGCCAGGGATGGAGTTGGGGTCAAACCACTCTATTATGCCCAAACCCCAAAAGGATTTTTATTTGCCAGTGAGTTGAAAGCACTATTACAAGAATCCAGTCTTGACAAAACATTAAACCCAGAGGCCATTCACTACTACCTGAGTTACCTCTGGTGCCCTGCTCCCCATACGATACTTCAATCCGTACAAAAATTAAAACCGGGTCATGCTCTTTTCATAAAAAATGGGAAAATTGAGAAAAGTTGGTCTTTTTATGATCTGCCTTATCATCAACCGATAGAGCATTTGTCTGAAAAGGATGCTATCGAGCAGGTTCAACAAGCGGTCAAGCAGGCAGTCGAACGACAAATGGTTGCTGATGTTCCGGTCGGTGCTTTTCTTTCGGGAGGTTTGGATTCCAGTGCGGTTGTCGCCTTTGCCAGAGAATATTCTCCGCAAAATCAATTTGACTGCTTTACCATTGGCTTCAAAGACTCATCTTTTCAGCAAGAGGGCATGGCAGATGATTTACCATTTGCCCAGCGTGTTGCCAAATACCTGGATGTGAATTTACACACCATTTATGTTGGCACCGAAATGCTGGATCAACTGGAAACCATGATTTACCATCTTGATGAACCACAAGCCGATCCGGCACCACTGAATGCTTTGTTTATCAGTAAGCTGGCTCATGAGCAGGGATTGAAAGTTCTGCTCTCAGGTGCGGGAGGAGATGATATTTTCACGGGATACCGTCGTCATTATGCCCTGATGCAAGAACAGTACTGGAAATGGTTGCCTGCTTCAGCGAGAGAAGTCATCCAGCATATTGCCAATAAAGTCCCGGCTTCTCATGCATTGGGACGCCGTTTTTCAAAAGCCTTTCGATTTGCAGGCTTGAATGGTGATGCCAATATTGCCAGCTATTTCCATTGGCTCGATCCTCACCTTCAGCACAGTTTATATGGGCCTTTACTGAGAGAGTCACTCAAGTCTATCCCATTCTCCGCACCATTACTGAGTTCTCTCGATCAACTGACAGAGGAGATACCCGATCTCAACCGGATGCTTTATTTAGAAGGCAAGCATTTTCTGGCAGATCATAACCTGAACTATACGGATAAAATGAGTATGGCTACAGGGATTGAGGTGCGTGTACCCTTGCTGGACCCAGATTTAATAGACCTGACAGCCCGTTTACCGGTTGACTTCAAACAACGGGGTAACATTGGCAAATGGATTTTTAAAAAAGCCATGGAATCTTATTTGCCTCATGATGTGATTTATCGTCCCAAAACAGGTTTTGGCGTGCCATTGCGTCATTGGCTTCGGAATGAATTGAGCCCTGTGGTTGCAGATATTTTGTCAGAAACGTCTTTAAAGAATAGAGGATTGTTTGATTTTACTGGAGTACAACGTCTTGTTCAGATGGATCAAGCTGGGAAAATTGATGGAACCTATACCATTTTCTCGCTAATTTGTATCGAACTGTGGTGCCGTATTTTTCTGGATCAAGCAGGAAAGGCATTCTCTAACTCCAGCGCCAAAATGATTTTGTGAGAAATTTCTTTCATAAGATCAAAATCCAGTGTGCCCATATATTTTCTCAGTCTGTTTTTGGGAATCGTGTGCATTCATTTCCCATTGTTCGAGTTCTAACCATTCTTCAGAATCTTCTAAATCTTCAGAATGTTCTTTTAGCTTCTGAATCCATTCTTTCTCAAATTGTCGAATTTTCCTTTCTTGAATCCACTTTTCTAAAGCTTCCCGAACCACCGCTGAACGAGACAAATGCAAGGAGGTGGCGATACTATCTATTGTTCGAAGAAGTTTTTCATCAAAACTTATTTGTACATTTTTCATTACGTTTCTTTTATATAGTAGTGAGATTTTGGTTTTGTTTGGCACATTGAATCCCATGTCACCCTGAGCGTAGTCGAAGGGTCTCTGAGATGCTTCGACTACGCTCAGGGTGACAGTTTTCAGGAGATTGTCTCATGGGCAAAGAGGATGCC
>JANQHV010000326.1 GCA_028282505.1 SAR324 cluster bacterium
CTTTCGATAGGCGCTCTAAATATGGAAAAACAACCGTTAATAATTGAATAATGATCGAGGCACTGATATAGGGCATGACCCCCAGAGCAAATATTGTTAAGCGACCCAGGGCTCCTCCAGTGAACATATCAAAAAATCCCAGAATGGAACCGGCCTGTGCCTCAAAAAAACGGCTCAGGGCTTCTCCGTCAATGCCAGGAGTCGGAATATGAGCACCGATTCTAAAAATTATCAACATCATGATAGTGAATAGAATTCGGTCTCTTAATTCTTCAATTCTAAAAATATTTTGAATGGTTGCCCACATATATAAGTACCTATTTCAGCAGGAGTACTTCACCACCTGCTGCTTTTACTTTGTCTACGGCAGATTGACTGGCCTTATCTACCTGGATTTTTAAAGCCTTTGACAAATCACCATTACCCAACAGTTTCACAGGGCGTTTTAAATTGCGAATGATCTTTTTGGACTGGAGTATTTCTTTGGTAATGACATCGGATGTATCCAGATCTCCATGCTTTTCCAGAGTATCGAGGTTGATGATCGTGTATTCAGTTCTAAAAATATTAGTGAAACCAAATTTAGGCAGACGCCGGTGAATTGGCATTTGCCCACCTTCAAATCCTCGTCTTCTTTTTGCGCCAGAACGTGATTTATACCCTTTATGTCCACGGCCACAGGTTTTGCCCAAGCCACTTCCAGGGCCACGGCCAACACGTTTTCTCTGTTTTGTGGAGCCTTCTGGCTTTTCTAAATTGTGCAGTTGCATTCTCTAAACTCTTTCAATGAGAGACCAAATTATATTGCCTCAATTTCTACCAAATGTTGCACTTTGCGGATCATCCCACGAACACATGCCGTATTTTCCAAAATCCGTTCTTGATTGATCCGTTTTAAGCCCAAGCCTTTCAAATTTGCTTTTTGATTCTTGGTGCGCTCAATGGTGCTTCTGATCAGTTTAACTTTTATTTTTTCTGACATGCCCGACCTCAATCTAATTTTTTACCACGGCTTTCAGCAATGGCGTCATGGGATTTTAAGCGGATGAGGGCATCAAAAGTAGCACGAACCAAGTTATGAGGATTGCGAGACCCCAGACACTTGACACTGATGTCATGAATGCCTGTTGCTTCCAAAATGGAGCGAATCGGCCCTGCTGCAATGACACCATGCCCTTTTTTTGCAGGACGCATGTAAACCTTACCTGCTCCGAAGTGTCCGACAATACTGTGAGGGATTGTTGTTCCAGTAAAGGAGACCGAAGTCATTGCTTTTGTTGCTCGGCTGATCCCTTTACGGATCGCTTCTGTCACTTCACCTGCTTTTCCCAGTCCATAACCAATTCGGCCTTTCCCATCACCAACGACGACTAATGCACTAAAGCTAAACCGTCGTCCACCTTTGACCACTTTGGCGACACGATTGACCCGGATGACTCGTTCTATCAATTCGTTTTTTTCTGCTACTTTCTCAGCCAATGGGATACCTCACTATTGACAATTATTAAATTAAAAACTCAAACCCGCTTCGCGTGCTGCATCCGCCAATGCTTGCACACGTCCATGGTACATAAATCCTCCTCGATCAAACACTACCGAAGAAATAGATTTCTCTAGCAGACGCTCTGCAATGGCTTTTCCCACAATAACAGCAGCTTTCTTATTGCCTGTGCTGCCAGTGAAAGATTCTTTCAATCCATTATCAATGGTTGATGCCGAAGCTAAAGTCTTTCCCTGCTCATCATCGATTGCTTGCACATAAATGTGTTTAGCAGAACGGAATACAGCTAAACGTGGCCGCTTTTCGGTACCAAATATTTTACGTCGAACTCTTTTCTGACGTTGCTTTCTTGCAATCAAGCGTTTTGCTGTCTTTTTCATGTACTTTCCTCTTACTTACTTCCACGTATTGTATTAACTCTTACCAGCCTTACCAGCTTTCTTGCGTATCACTTCTCCTGCAAACAGGATTCCTTTTCCTTTGTAAGGCTCAGGTGGCCGAAAACAACGAATATCTGCTGCCACTTGGCCTACCAGTTGTTTATCACAACTTTCTAAAATGATTTGTGTATTTGCCTCTACCTTGGCGGTCACACCTTCTGGTAAAGTAAAACCAATCGGATGGGAATATCCCAAATTCATTTCAAGTTTATTGCCAGAAACAGAGGCACGGTATCCGACTCCTACCAAATTGAGTTGTTTTCGAAACCCTTCTGTGACACCAAAGACCATATTTTTCACAATTGCCTGGGCTGTCCCCATTAATGCTTTTGCCTTTGCATCGTTCTCATAATCTGCCTGCAAAGACATCACCTTTTCTTGAATATCCAACTCCACTAACTCTGGAATGACAAATTGTAATGTGCCTTTGGGCCCTTTGATTTCGAGTTGCTTATTTTGATAAGTAATAGTTACTTTATCTGGTATCGAGATAGGGCGTTTTCCTATTCTTGACATCTACCTGCTCCTGCTAAATTACCACACATGGCAAAGAACTTCGCCACCCGTATTTTTCTCTCTACATTGATGATCCGACATCACACCCACTGAAGTAGTCACGATAGCGATTCCCTGACCTCCTAAAACGGGTTTAATGTCAGAAACTTTTTTATGTACCCGGCATCCCGGTTTACTGATTCGTTTGATGATGCGGATGATACTTTCTCCCCATTGATCGTATTTCAAAGATACAATCAGCTGAGATTGAGGTTTCATTTCTTTGAATTCCCATTTTTCAATAAAACCTTCTGCTTCCAGTACTTCAAGAATATTCTGTTTTATTTTGGAATGAGGGATTGTGACTGTCGGGAAATTCCTCATTTTCGCGTTACGAATACGGGTACACAGATCAGAAATTGGATCAGACATCGACATAAAGCGGTTCCTTAAATAATAATGCTGCGATTACCAACTCGATTTTGTCACTCCTGGAATGACACCAAATCCTGCTTTTTCTCGAAAACAGAGTCGGCACATCCCAAACTTGCGAAGATACCCTCGCGAACGCCCACAAAATGAGCAGCGATTGTACTGACGTACTTTGAATTTTTGTTTTTTTGCAGCTTTTTGTATTAATGATTTCTTTGCCATAGTTATCTACAGATGATCATTTCCGAAATGGGAATCCTAAGCTTTCTAACAAAGCTTTTGCTTCCTCATCGGAAGAAGTAGAGGTTACAATTGTAATATTCATCCCACGAACTTTATCGATTTTATCGTAATTGATTTCGGGAAAAATTAATTGTTCTTTCACTCCCATTGTATAATTGCCAGCACCATCAAAAGCTTTAGGAGGGAGGCCCCTAAAATCTCGCACACGCGGTAATGCGATGGTGATCAAACGCTCCAAAAACTCCCACATTCGTGCGGCCCGTAAAGAGACGGTACAGCCAATTTGCATGCCTTCTCTCAACTTAAAACCAGCAATTGATTTTTTTGCACGGGTTACGACTGCTTTTTGTCCCGCAATTAAACTCAATTGCTCGACTGCGGCTTCAATAGCCTTGGGATTTTGAATGGCTTCTCCCAACCCCATGTTCAAAACCACTTTTTTAATCGCCGGAATCTGATGCACATTCTTCAGGCTAAACTGGGATTTTAAGTTTGGGGCTATGGTTGTTTTATATGTTTCTTGTAACTGGCTCACGTCAAATCTCACTCAATAATATTTGATGATTTCACACAAATTCTTTTTTTAACTTTTCCTGTTCGTTCCACACGAACACGGACTCCTCGCTTCACCGTAGGAGAATAAAGCAATACATTGGAATAATGAATAGGAGCTTCGGTGACATTGATGCTGCCTTGTTGATTTTGTTGATTTGGTTTTTGATGATGGTAGACTTTGTTGACGCCATCGACCAAAATCCTTTCATTTTTCCAATCAATCTTCAAAACCTTACCGATCTGCCCTTTGTCCTTACCAGAAATCACCTGGACTGTATCCCCTACACGAATGGTGGGATGTTTCTTTTTCCGTTGATTTTTATTTTTTGCAGGTTTCATAATATGTCCACTGTCAAGCCAGAGATTACAATACTTCGGGAGCTAAAGAGAGGATCTTCATAAATTTTCCTTGTCTCAACTCACGTGCGACGGGACCAAAGATACGAGATCCAACAGGTTCACGTTTGTTGTCCACAATGACTGCCGCATTTCTGTCAAATTTGATATAACTGCCATCACTGCGACGCACTTCTTTTCGGGTTCGTACAATCACAGCTTTGACGATATCCCCTGATTTGACATTTGAGTTTGGTAATGCTGTTTTCACTGAAGCTACGATGATATCACCAATACCGGCATAACGTCTTTTTGATCCACCTAAAACTTTAATACACATTAATTTTTTTGCGCCAGAATTGTCTGCAACTTCCAGCATACTTCGCATTTGGATCATAATTTTCTCCTGAACTCACCGATTGATAGAAATTATGCCGTCGTTACCACATCCAAAAGCCGCCAAGTCTTTCGGCTACTGATTGGCTTGCATTCGACAATACGTACCGTATCTCCAATTTTGGATTGATTGTTCTCATCATGAGCCATGTATTTTTTGGTACGTTTCACAGTTCTTTTATATAAAGGATGTTGGATAATTCTTTCTACCCGGACAACAATGGACTTGTCCATTTTGTCGCTAACAACGGTACCTATTCGTGTTTTTTTATTTTTTCGATTCATATTCAAGTTTTTCTTTGGATGCATTCTTGGGAATAGGTATAGTGTTCCAGAAAAATTTTTTCTCAGAGTTCCCCTTTTTTTCAAGGAGGGGAAAGGCGATCCGTGTGTGGAGATTTTGAAAAAAATTTTCTGGAACACTATAGAAAATTACTCAGGACTTAACCCTCGTTTACGACTTCTTTCCTTTTTTCATTAATAATTGTTTTAACACGTGCGATATCTCGGCGTCCCTGGCGTATTAGCATGATATTGGGTAATTGAGAGATCACTTTGTTGCAACGCCGCCGCAGTTGCTCTTCTTCCATTTCGACCAGTTTGCCTTCCAATTCATCAATGGATAAATTCCGTAACTCCGCAACTTTCATTAAATTAATCCTCGTTTAGTAATTTGAGTTTGTACTGGAAGTTTGAATCCTGCTAAACGCAATGCCTCTTCTGCTGTTTTGTCATCAACACCATCAACTTCATACAAAATTCGTCCGGGTCGGATGACAGATACCCATGCTTCTACAGAACCTTTTCCTTTTCCCATCCGAGTTTCTGCAGGTCGGCTGGTGATTGGCTTGTCTGGAAAAATACGAATCCAAATTTTCCCCCCCCTTTTCAGAGTTCGAGTGATGGTACGGCGGGCTGCTTCGATTTGTCGGGCGGTGATGTACCCACAGGTCGTTGCCTGCAGACCAACAGAACCAAATTGAACTTCGTTGCCTGCTTGAGCAGTTCCCTTCATACGATTTCGCATTTGCTTGCGAAATTTTGTTTTTTTGGGCATCAACATGACTATTTTTCCTTTCGTTTTGGGCGACGATTCCGTTGTTTGTCAAAATTCTCTCCACGACACACCCAAACTTTGACACCAATTAAACCATATGTGGTGAGGGCTTCGGTCAGGCCATAATCAATATCGGCCCGCAAGGTATGCAGACGAACTCGCCCTTCTCGGATCCACTCACTTCTGGCCATTTCGGCTCCATTCAAACGGCCGGCAACCATGATTTTACATCCTTCGATGTTCATTCGCATGGCGGATGACATGGCCCGTTTGATGGCACGTCGATAGGCAACACGACGTTCCAGTTGCATGGCAATGTTTTCTGCAATCAGTTGAGCATCGACTTCCGGGCGCTTGACCTCTTTGATATTGACTACCACATCTCGTTTAGTCAATCGGGCTACCGCTTTTTTGAGTTTCTCAACTTCATCACCTTTCCTGCCAATGATGATTCCTGGCCTGGCAGAAAAGATATTAATTTTCATTTTTCGAGATGTTCGTTCAATTTCAATTTTTGAAATGGCCGCGTGTTTGAGGCTTTTTTTGATGAAGCTCTGAATGTTGATATCTTCTTCCAGTTGTTCAGCATAGCTTTTTTCAGCATACCATTTTGAATTCCAGGTACGCGTCACACCAATTCTCAAACCAATGGGATTGACTTTTTGCCCCACAATAACCTCATGTCTCAACGTTTATAATTTGGATCAATTTCACACCATTACGCCATATCTCCCACAACGAGAGTAATATGACTGGAATATTTATTAATACGGGCACCACGCCCCATTGCTCTTGCTCTAAAACGCTTCAAAGTTGCCCCTTTATCAGCATAGGCTTCTTTGATGATTAAGTCATCCACATCGACATCTGGATTTAATTCACCTGCATTGGCAATTGCTGACTTGAGCAATGATTTTACCACCGGAACTGCTTTTCGGTGTGTCACATCCAGATAAGCAAATGCCTGGTCTACATCTTTTCCTCGAATCAAATCCAATACCAGGCGAACTTTTCGGGGAGCAATTCGAACATTGCGTGCTATCGCTCTAGCTTCCATAATACTTTCCTAATTACTTTTATGATGATCGCTTGTCAGTCTTTGTCGTATGACCACGATAGGTACGCGTGGGAGAAAATTCTCCGAGTTTGTAGCCTACCATTTCTTCTGTAATAAATATTGGAATGAATTTATTGCCATTGTGCACTGCGATATTCAACCCTACAAAATCAGGAGTAATCATTGAGCGACGAGACCAGGTCTTGATCAGTTTACGATCCTTTTTTTCCTGGGCGGTAAGGATTTTTTTTTCTAAATGTTTATCAACAAATGCATCTTTTTTTAAAGACCGTGGCACATTTCCTCCTGCAATTACTTATTACGCCGTCGAACAATATATTTATCGGTTGCTTTATTATTCCGTGTTTTGTAACCTTTTGTGGGCACACCCCAGGGAGTACAAGGATGGCGTCCTCCCGAAGTTCGGCCTTCTCCTCCCCCGTGCGGGTGATCGACTGGGTTCATGACAACCCCGCGCACAGTAGGACGAATTCCCAACCAGCGACGACGTCCTGCTTTACCCTGTTTCAAATTCATGTATTCTGAATTGCTGACAGACCCGATTGTTGCTAGGCACTCGGCACGAACCAGCCTGATTTCCCCAGAGCGTAGCTTCAGTTGAACATAATCCTTATCTTTACTCATGAGCTGGACAGAGGTTCCTGCACTTCTGGCCAGTTGTGCTCCTTTTTTAGGCTTCAGCTCAACGCAATGCAAAATGGAGCCTAGTGGAATTTTATGCAAAGGCAATGCATTCCCAACCCGAATTTCTGCATCAGCACTTGTGATAATCGTATCCCCTACATTCAAACCCTCTGGTGTGATGATATAACGCTTTTCTCCGTCCGCATAGCGCACTAAAGAAATTCTAGCATTACGAGAAGGATCGTACTCTATTGTGAGCACTTTGGCCGGGATATCGAACTTGTTTCTTTTGAAGTCAATAATTCGGTAGCGACGTTTATGCCCACCACCACGATGTCGGACAGTGATACGGCCATCACTGTTGCGACCGCCTTTTTTTTTCAGTGGTGCTAATAACGATTTCTCTGGTGTGGATGTAGTGATTTCTTCAAAACCAGAACCACTCATCCCCCGTCGGCCTGGTGATGTTGGTTTATATTTTTTAATCGACATAATTTCCTAAATTAATAAAATCACGCACCTTCAAAATATTCGATTTTATCCCCTTCTTTCAGGGTAACAATCGCTTTTTTCCAGTCGGAACGTTTGCCCAGATGACGGCCTAATCTTTTGGTTTTGCCTTTGACAGTAATCGTCCGCACTTGTAAGACAGTGACTTTAAAGGCTTTTTCGATACTTTCCTTAATCTGGATTCTGTTTGCTTGCCGAGCGACTTCAAAAACCACCTGATTGTAAAACTCATGTTGTAACGTGGTTTTTTCTGTCAGCAACGGCCGTCTTATGACATTATATAAACTCATGACAATAGTCTTTGTTCGATAGCGGTTAATGCATCTTTTACAAAGATGACTTTCTCATATTGTAGTAGCCGGTATACGTTCAGAGATCGATAATTGACCACTTCTACCTTTGGTATATTACGAGCAGCCCGTTCTAAATTTTCAGATAATTCATTGACTACAATCAGCACATGAAGACATTCCAGTTTGGAAAGAATAGCATGAAACGCTTTTGTTTTGTGAGTTTCTAAACTCATATGATCCACAATCAGCACCTGGTCATTACGAAATTTTTCTGCTAATGCGGATTGTAATGCCTTTTTGCGTACTTTTTTATTGATCGACTTGGCATGATCACGAGGATGTGGTCCAAAAACAATACCACCTTGTTGCCAAAGTGGAGACTTCGTACTCCCGGCACGTGCTCGGCCTGTCCCTTTTTGTTTCCAAGGTTTTCGGGTACTTCCCGATACGTCAGAACGTGCTTTGGTGGCATGAGTTCCCTGGCGTTTTCCAGCAAGATAATGCACCACAGTTTCCTGGATCAAATGAGGCTGATACGGAGTTTCCATGACTGTGTCACTGAATTCCACCTCGCCAGCTGCCGTTTTATCAAAATTGATTACTGTTAACTTAGCCATCATGCTCCCTTAATCCACTTCCAACAGATTGCTGTTGGTTTAATCTTGTTTAATTGCGATATCCACTCCGGCAGAAATATCCAGCTTCATCAACGCATCCATTGTCTGGGGAGTGGTATCTAAAATATACAGCAAACGCTTGTGCGTTCTCATTTCAAACTGCTCACGGGATTTCTTGTCCACATGAGGAGAACGCAACACCGTATATTTATTGATCCGAGTGGGTAATGGAATCGGTCCAACAATTCTTGCGCCAGTTCTTTTGACGGTGTGGACGATTTCACCAACCGTTTGGTCCAGTAATTTATCATCGTATGCTTTGAACCGAACTTTAATTTTATGCTCCATTTCACCTCACCCAGGATTTATTCAACGATTTCAGTAACCACGCCCGATCCAATGGTACGGCCACCTTCCCGGATAGCAAAACGAAGTTCCTGTTCCATTGCAATTGGGGTAATCAATTCCACTTCAATTGCGACATTATCTCCAGGCATTACCATCTCTACATTCTCTGGAAGTTTCACCATGCCAGTCACATCGGTGGTACGGAAATAAAACTGTGGTCGATAGTTGGTAAAAAATGGAGTATGACGACCACCTTCATCTTTTGTCAACACATATACCTGACCTTTAAATTTTGTATGAGGTGTAATAGAAGCAGGCTTACAAATGACTTGGCCTCGTTCCACTTCATCACGCTTCAAACCTCTGAGCAACAGTCCCACGTTATCCCCGGCCTGACCTTCATTCAACAGCTTGCGGAACATTTCTACTCCTGTCACTACCGTCTTTTGGGTGTCTCGAATTCCACAAATCTCAACTTCTTCATTGATTTTGACAATGCCTCGCTCAATTCGGCCTGTTGCCACTGTTCCTCGTCCAGAAATCGTGAAAACATCCTCAACTGACATCAGAAATGGTTTGTCTAAGATACGCTCTGGCTCAGGAATATAATCGTCTACGGAATCCATTAATTCCAGAATGGATTTGTATTCATCTGCTGTTGGTTCTGTTGCAGAACATTCCATTGCACCAAGAGCGGAACCTTTGACGATTGGGATATCATCCCCAGGAAAATCATAAGAACTCAAGAGTTCGCGAATTTCCATCTCGACCAACTCCAACAGTTCCTCATCATCCACCTGATCGACTTTATTTAAATAAACAACCAAATAAGGAACATTCACCTGGCGAGCCAGCAAAATGTGCTCTCGTGTTTGAGGCATTGGGCCATCTGCTGCAGATACGACCAGAATTGCACCATCCATTTGAGCAGCTCCTGTGATCATGTTTTTTACATAGTCAGCGTGCCCTGGACAATCGACGTGAGCATAGTGTCGATTATCAGTTTGATATTCAATGTGAGCAGTTGCGATGGTGATCCCTCTTTCTCGCTCTTCTGGAGCAGCATCAATCTCACCAAATTCTTTCACTTCTGCCAAATTTTTCATTGCCAGGACTTTGGTAATAGCTGCCGTCAAA
>JANQHV010000384.1 GCA_028282505.1 SAR324 cluster bacterium
ATAACAGCAACAATCACATTGGAGCTGTTATCGATACAGGAGTGGATTATAGCCACCCTGATCTGGCTGCGAATATGTGGGTTAATTCAGGAGAAATCGCTGGAAATGGAATCGATGATGATGGCAATGGTTATGTGGATGATATTTATGGTTATGATTTTTCTAATAATGATAGCAACCCTTATGACGATCACTATCATGGAACCCATGTGGCCGGTACCATTGCTGCAGTTGGAAATAATAACACAGGAGTGGTGGGAGTTGCTCATCAGGCCAAGATAATGGCTATTAAATTTTTGAGTGCATTTGGATCTGGAAGCACTTCGGGAGCTATTAAATCAGTTGAATACTCAACATTAATGGGGGCTCATATTTCCAATAACAGTTGGGGTGGCGGTGGTTTTTCCACTGCCCTCACAGAAGCGATCCAGGCTTTTGGTGATGCGGGTGGTTTATTTGTCGCTGCTGCAGGTAACAGTAATTCAAACAATGATGCTTTTGCTCATTACCCTTCCAGTTATACGAACACAAATGTGCTTGCTGTGGCAGCCTCTGACCAAAGCGATTTACAAGCATACTTTTCCAGTTATGGGTTGACTTCTGTCGATGTGGCTGCACCTGGAGTTGGTATTCTTTCCACCTCTCCTAATAATAGTTATCGTTCAATATCGGGTACCTCCATGGCAACGCCTCATGTCGCTGGTATTGCGGTTTTGTTAAAAGCCATTCGTCCGGATTATACTCATGCCTCATTAAAGACGATGATCATGAACACGGTTGATCCGGTTTCTGCCTTTTCAGGAAAGGTGGTGACAGGAGGAATCACCAATGCCTATAAAGCGGTTCAAGAAGTTCTCAAAGGAGCTTCTGGGTACACAATTTCCGATAGTGTGTCTTCAGGAGGACCAACCTATGCATGGGAAGATATCTCTTCGACAGGTTCAGAAATCACGACTGTTTGTGATAATTGTGAACAGGGATTGGTGAATATCGGTTTTTCGTTTCCGTTTTTTGGTATTGCCCATACTCAGATTCACGTTTCTTCGAATGGATATATTGGGTTTGGTAGCAATTACAATCAGGTACCCAGTGGAAAATTACCCGACTCGGCGGTAACCGCCCCTAAAATCATGCTTTTTAACAAAGACATGGAGGTTTTTAGTGGACTCACCCCCATTTACACACAGACAAAAACCAGTCCTGATCGTTTGATCATTCAATTTGATAATTGGGGTATTCATGGACAAGCCAGTAGCACCAATGTTGATCTTCAGGCCATTTTGTATGCGGATGGTAAGATTCTGGTGCAATATGCTTCATTGAGTGGACAAAGTAGTGGTAACGTAGGGATTGAGCTACACTCACCGGGTTCAGGCTGGTATTATTTACAATATCCAAAGACAGTGGTGGATAATTTGGCGATCCTCTATACTTCGACCTATCAAGGAACTCCTGTTTTAGAGATGTTACCGACTTCTTTCGCTTTTAGTGCTGGAGGTGGTCCGGGCGGAACAAAAACCCTCACCCTGGCTAATACAGGAGCCAATGGCTTGGCCTGGAATGCTGCGGTAACGACAAACAGCGGAGGGGATTGGCTCAGTTTATCGACTACTTCTGGTTTTCTGCCAGGAAGCAAAAGTGAGTCCACTAACTTAAATGCTTCTTTTCCTACATTAAATAGTGGCACCTATACTGGAACAGTTACCATTAATAGTAATGATGCCAGCAGTCCGGCTTCTGTTCCAGTCACCCTGACTATTGGCACTCCTAATTTCCAAATTTCTCCGTCTCCTTTGAGTTTTACATTGGGATATGGATTGGGGACGACCTTATCTTTAACCCTGGCTAATTCGGACACAAACAGTTTTGTTAACTGGAGTGCTGCAACTACGACAACCAGTGGAGGGGATTGGCTTCATTTAGCAACAAGTACGGGGACACTTGTGGGAGGAGCTCATCAATTAGTAACCGTTGCGTCTTCTTCAGAATCTCTAGCCATTGGAAGTTATGCCGGCAGTATTTTGCTAACAAGCAATGCTCCTAATAATCCAGTGACTATTGCGGTCAACCTGGATGTCAATGCTCCGAACATTGCGGCCACCCCCACTTCGATTGCTGTTGGATTAACCCCAGGATTGGCAACTTCCCAGACGGTTACCCTTCAGAATCAGGGGACAGGCAGTTTGAAATACTCCATTAGCCACACTGCCAGTTGGTTGAGCGTTTCTCCTCAAGCGGGTTTGATTGCTCCTCAAGCACAAAACTCTTTGAATCTCAGCCTGGATTCCGCCAACCTGGTAATAGGAGACCATCAGGTCAGCCTCATTATTTCCAGTAATGATCCTGATACTCCCTCCTTAACCCTGCCGATTGCACTGAGAATTGCAGAGTGTGCCAGCACCCAAAGTGGCTCTGTTCTCAATTCATCCACATTTGGTAATGAACCAGTCTGTGGTACCATTACAAACAATTTTATTATTTCCAATGGGCATACGGTTACCTGGAATGGAACCAATACTCCTTTTACCAATACCATCACGGTTCGTAATGGCGGTATCCTCCAAATCAATGGGGTTGGCAGTATTACGGGCTCTGTTGTTTTAGCAGGAGGGACACTGGATGTTAATAGTGGTGTGACTGTGAGTGAACTGGCAGTTAGTAATAATTCGATTGTCGATATTGCTAGCGGAAGCAGCTTTACTTTGGGCAATACGATGAATATTGCCAATGGCAATCTTCTGGAATTAAAAGGAGGAGGGGCCTTGCAGGGAGAAGGCATTCAGTTGTCAGGGACATTGAAAACTTCTACTGCTATGACGTTGACAACTCCTTTGATTTTCAATGGGGGTAGTCTAGATATTGCTGCGAGTACGACTCTCTCCGGTTCTTTGATTTATCCTCCCATGTTGTCTTATGCCCAACAAACTGGTACTGCCAATCCTTTAGCAGGGGTGGGAGGTGGAGCCTATGCAGCTCCATTTTTTGTTGATTTGGATGCTGATGGAGATTTGGATGCATTTGTTGGTTCTTCCACACCTCTTCTCGAATATTATAAAAACATCGGAACAAATGCTGCTCCCAATTTTGTCAAACAAACAGACAGCTCCAATCCGTTGAGCAATATCCAATTGGGAGAAGAGGCTCCTTTTTTTGCCGATATTGACAACGATGGCGATATGGATGCTTTTATTGGCAGTAGTGATGGCACTGTCTATTATTACGAAAATACGGGAACGTCGACTAATCCAAGTTTTCAGCCAAGAACTGGTAGTTCAAATCCTTTGAACGGGTTTGATGTCGGTTCTTATTCACATCCTGTTTTTGTTGATATTGATCATGACGGCGATTTAGATAATTTCATTGGGGGAAGTGGAGGAAATGTAAATTATTATGAGAATACGGGAACAGCAAGTTCTCCCAGTTTTATCCAGCGAACCAGTACGGCAAATCCTCTCAATGGGGTTAATATTGGTTATGAATCGGCTCCTGCATTTTTGGATTTTGACCAAGACAGCGATTTTGATTTGTTTCTTGGGGCGGGTAATGGAGTGATCCGATACTATAAGAACGTTGGCAGCATTACGTCAGCAAGCTTTATAGAACAAACCAGTTCAACAAACCCATTGTCAGGAATTCAACTATCTTATACTGCTCCTGCTTTTGCTGATCTTGATGCCGATGGTGATATGGATTTATTTGTAGGGCTGAGCTCTGGACAAGTTTACTATTATCAAACCAGTGGTTCCAGTGCGTCTCAGTTCAATGTTGCGATCGCTAATGCAACGACCTTAACTTTGTCACAAGAATTATATATCCCTGGTGGAAAAACTTTGGCAATCAGTGGTGCAGGTAATTTGGCGGGCAATATGTTGACCATCACGGGGACATTCCAGATCGCCAATCCGACCACAATATCCAATCCAATCCACATTGATCAGGGAATACTGGATATTGATGCAACAACCAGCATATTGAATGATCTGACCAGTGCTAATGGTTTTCTGGATGTTGATGCTAATACTACTTTTTATAACAGTTTGACGACAATAGCATCTTCTTCAACATTAGAGCTAGTAGAAAAAACGGGTCCTCTCAATCCTTTCAACGGGGTGGATGCCGGCAGTTATGCCGCACTATTTTTTGTAGATATCGATCGAGACAATGATTTCGATACCTTCATTGGTGGTTATGGTCCTCCACTCGAATATTACAAAAATGTGGGGAACTCCATCTCACCTGCTTTTGTGAAACAAAACAGCAACTCAAATCCGTTGAACAAATCTCTGGGAGAAGAAGCTCCCGCTTTTGTAGACATCGATCAAGATGGCGATTTTGATGCGTTTATTGGGGCAAGTGATGGAAAGGTATATCATTATTTAAACACAGGGACATTGAATACTCCCAGTTTTGTCCAACTTTACGGTAATTCCAATCCGCTCAATACGGTGGATGTGGGTTATTATTCTCATCCCTTTTTTGTTGATATTGATGCAGATAATGATCCAGATGCATTTATTGGAGGAAGTAATGGGCAAATTCAATATTGGCAAAATACAGGGACGGGTGCTTCGGCTTCATTTGTTTTACAAACTGGCAATTCGAATCCGCTAAATGGAGTGGATATTGGTTATGAATCGGTTCCTGTTTTTGTGGATATCGATCAAGATGGCGATTTTGATGCATTTATTGGGGCAGGAGATGGGACTGTCAAATATTACCAGAATATTGGCACTGCCAACTCCCCCAATTTTATTTCACAACAAGGTAGTGCCAACATATTGAATGGTGTGGATGTCGGTTATTATGCAGCACCTATGTTTGTAGATATCAATCATGATGGAGCGATAGAAGCGTTTATCGGAACAAATACAGGGCTCATTCGGTACTTTGCTTCCAGTCTTTCTAATAATGGAAACACAGTTTTTGATCTGGCCAACACCTCAACTTTGTCTATCAATGGCAATTTAAACTTGGCAAAGGCTAGCAAACTTAAACTTCAGGGAGGGGGAACATTTGATTTAAATGGAAACCTAAACATGGATAGTACCTTAACCGCTTCTGGTGGGATTTTTGATATTGGCAGTACTAACATGCTCTTAGGTGGTATCCTGAATACCAGTGGAGCGACATTAAAAATCAATCCGGTGGCAACTCTGTCGCTTACTGGAAATTCAACACTAATCGGTGATCAATTGTTCCATATTGGGGGCCTGGACTTGCAGCAAAGAGTATTGACATTAGGATCTGGGAACTCCGATTTAACCATCGCCAATTCTTTGACTATTGCTCATACCAGTGAAAAAATCATAACCAATGCAGCCGATCTGGTTTTAGCCAGTTCGCTGAATATGATCAATGGTGAAATCACCAGTACTGGAGGTAGTTTACAATTCAATCAGGGTGGCGCTATATCCGGGGGAACAATTACCTCTAGTGGAGGTTCGCTCTTATTGTCCAGTACAACTCCTGCAATTTTTCAAGCAGGAGGTAATATGAAACTTCAGCAGACTGCGTTAGCTTCTAATAGTTCTGGTACACCGGCAAGATTGATCGTACATCCTGGTGCTAATATTCGGATGGATGGTGGGAGCGTAAAAGATGTTATGGTCGTAGGTGCGGCACTCAATGTCTATGGGGCCGTAGATCATGGAGGTAATAATAACATTGTTTTTTTGACAACCACAATACCTACGACTAGCACATTGCCTCCTGCAACACTACCTCCAACGGCTAGTGGAAGCAGTGGCTCTTCAGGCGGCGGCGGTGGAGGCGGCGGCGGTGGCGGCGGTGGCCTACCTGCTCCATCACCAACAACGGTGGTAACTGCGACCAATCAAAATACAACGACTAATGCGGTCTCAACGACAGCTCCAGCAACGACGGTAGTTAATGCAACGACGGTTCCACCATCAACCAGCGTTAGCATTGTAGCCAATACACCAATTGGAGAGAATCAAGCAGTGAGCGCCACAATAGGAAACTCTGCTATTGTAGCTCCAAAAAACAGTACAACAGTAGCCAATCCTGATGGTTCTGTCACGGTGAAGATTCCCTCAGAAGGAAAAGCAGCGGTTTCTTCGACCATCCAGAGCGATGGTTCCATTGTCAATAAAACCGAAGTCACCAATGCAGCGGGGCAAGTGGTCAATACTGAAGTGAAAGCTCCTGATGGAGCAGTGACCAATATCAATGATGCTGGAGTGTTGATCACAGAAATTCCTCGCATTACCTTATCTGATGGCACACAAACGGATATTGTGGCCAATGTGGAGGCCGATGGAACAGCAAAAAATGTGACAGAGGTGATCACTCCTTCCGGTGAGACTCTGAGAACAGAAGTACAGGCTCCTCCAGGTTCAGTCACGTCCATTGATGAATCAGGAACAATCAGTACCATATCCACACCCAGTGTAGCCGCTGATGGTACTGTGCGAACCGCCATATCTCAAGTCGAGCCTGATGGTAGCACAACCAATCAAGTCACAGCAATTGATGCTTCTGGGCAAGAAGTGACCACAGAAATCAAAGCTCCTGCTGGGGCGAAAACCGCAGTCAGTCCAACAGGAGCGACTCAGATTGAAACTCCCTCAGTTAATACTCCTACCGGCGAGGTGGTTGCTGCTAAAGTGACCACCAATGCCGCCGGTGTGATTGAGGCCAATCTGGAAATCACTCCTCCAGGCTCCAATGAACCTACAGTGATTGTGTTACCAAAAGCAGAGCAGGGAGCGACAGTAGACATTGTTTACGATGAAAGTGGTTCAGGAACCGTTGTAATCATCACTCCGTTGACCCTCAATAATGCAACAGGTGTCAGAGCGTTGGCTGTTGATTTGTCTGATGAAGAACTCAATGACTATTTCATGGGAAAAGATACGGTTACTGGAGAGCCTGTTTATATTTTGCCTAGTTCAGACGACACCATGCTCAAGATTGAGCAAGATTTTTCTGGGGAAGAGACACGCTTAACATTAGTGGAAGGGGCGGCTGAAATTAAATTTGGGGAAAATGCTTTTGAGAGCATGAGTCGGGATGTGACAATTACAGTCCTCAATATCGCACTTAGTGTGAATCTAACCAGTGGTTGGAATTTGATTGCTATTCCAGCTAACACGACGTTGGATGAAGCAGAAATTGAGACCAAATTAAGCAGTGCCAGTGTGATCTGGGCCTGGCAAGAAGAAGGTTGGATCAGCAGCGAACCTGGTTTGGTTGCCTCACAGACCGCCAGCACGACAGATACCGAGACCATCACCTCCCTTGTCCCAGGAGAAGGGTTTTGGGTGCATTTGGATCAAGAAGCCACTTTCAGTGTGCAGGATTATGGAGCCTATGATCTATCCAGTCAATTGCAAAATCTTGGTAACGGTTGGCACTTATTAGGGAGTGCCACGGCCGTATCAGTAGACTCACTTGTCAATGAGATTGTTGCTTCTCAGGGAAGTATTTCTTTCAATAATAGCGGTATTGGTCCGCTTGATCCTAATCCTCCCAATAAAAATTTATTGCCACTTGCCTCTGTTTTAATATTCTTAGGTTTGTTAGGAATGATGTGGCAGCAACAAAAAAGCATTTCATGGGGAAAAAGCTTCTCACCACGTTGGGGTGTTTGTTTATTGGGTACTGGAACACTTCTCCTACTCCTGGCCTGTGGTGGAGGCGGCGGTGGAGGTGGAGGAAGCTCCAGTGGATCTTCTGATTCAATAGCTAATGTTTCTACTGCTCGCAAGGTTACTTTGTGGAAATGGGAGAATAGTGCATGGTCCGCCTATTCTTCTGATGCTCTTGCTGCCGTAGGGTTGGCCGGAAAGAACATACCTTCTTTTTCACAAATCAACTCTGGAGACGGTTTTTGGGTGAATATCCGGGAAGTGGATAGTACTACATATCAGAGTCTCTTGGGATCTCCCCCCGAACCTGAAGGATTTGAGTGATAAAGTCCTGTGGATAGAGAGCTTGCTATGTTTTAATTGCCAGAAATGATGCAAAATTGTACCATTTGAAGACCACATCAGTGAGGGCAAAACCTGCTTGTTGCAAGCTTTCTAAATTTTCCTGGAGCGTGTGAGAAATCAAAACATTTTCTAGTGCTTTGCGCTTTTGAGAAATTTCTGTTTCAGAATATCCATTCCTTTTTTTAAAATCCTCATAGTAGGCTAATTCTCTTGTTTCAATTTCCTGGTGGGGGTGTTTAACTTTTTCACTGATCAATAAAGCCCCTTTGGAGAGTAAACCCTGGTATATTCGATTTAAAAAAGGTTGACGCTGCTTGGGAGGAATAAACTGTAGCGTGAAATTCATGATAATGAGAGAAGCGTCTGTTATTGGAGCATGCAAGATATCTTCACATCGCAATTGTACGTTGATTGAAGAAGAGAACTCGGACATTCGTTTTTTTGCTTTACAAATCATGGCTTTTGAAGAATCAATACCAACTAAGTGGGGATTGTGTTGAGATAATGATCGGGCAAGATAGTACAAAACGACTCCTGTTGAGCATCCAAGATCGTAAATCTTGCTGTGGGTTTGATAGTAAGTTGCCGTGATTTCCCCAGTCATTCTTACTATTTCTTCATAAAATGGAATTGAACGAACCAGCATATCATCGAAAACTTCTGCTACTGATTCGTCAAACGTAAATTTATAGGTAGGGGGGATTGATTTTTTAAATAATTGATCCTTCATTAGAAATGAATGTTCGAGTTGATCATCAAAATTCACAAGCTATGGTAATAACCACTGAATGAATGAAAGATAATTGGACAAACGCATTTTTACCTTGATTTCCTTAACTGTTCGCTCAGGAAACTTTTCACTGATAATGAAGGGATCATGAGTGGTTGGTCGTATTGTCCAGATTCCGTTTGGTTCTGAAATACTTTTGATATTGACACGTTGCCAGGAAGGGCCACCGGCATCAAAAGTAAATTGGTAAAGAATTTTTCCTTCGGTATCTAATAATTGAACAGTATCAATTTCGATCTTATCGATTTCTGTGGTGATAGGATCCAAACGAACCTGATTGATTTTTGTTGGTTGATCTAACAAAATGCGATGTTCTTTCATTTTTCCATCCGCTTTAAAACGAAATCTTTTTTGGTGGTCTTCTGAAAAATTAGTAATGGCAGAAGATTTCCAAAAAATCTGGCCTTGATCATCAAAGACGTGTAATGGTTTTTTAGAAAGGTACCAACCATAAAGTCCTATTAAGATAATACCGGCAGCTAGTGCAACAAATCGTAAACGCTGTCGGAATTGTTGTTGGTGTTTTGCGTAGAGTTGTTGGTCTTCCAAAGTGGCTAGTTCATTCTTTAACAAGCGATTGAATTGGTGATTGAGTCGATGGAACAGATTTTGGCATTGTTCAAATGATTGATCAAAATTTTGAATGGCTGATTTTTCCTTGAGTGAGACAGGATCGAGTATTAGGATTTGTTGCAAGGCATGAAGTGGTTTTTCTTTGGTGAACTGATGCGTTTTGTTCAGTTCTGAGAATTGTTCAATGTATGTTTGGTTTTCTTTTGGCAGGGAGTTTTCATATATTGTGAAATAACAGTTTATTAATGCAATGATGGCATTTTGCAGGAATTGACAAGAATGTTGAAATTTTTCATGTTCGAGTAGTATAGAAGCTGTTTCTAAACGGTCAACGGCTATTTCCATGTACTGTTTGGATTCTTGTTGAATCTTTTTTTTTGTATCATCTGGCCAATTCATAATTTTTTACTAAAGAGAGTTAGACATTTCAGTTGACAGGAATAATTTTGCCTCCTTGAATCGTTAATAATTTTGTTTCTCTGTATGCTTCTCCATTGTCTAAAAAGGTAATCAGGCCAGTTACTCCCGGAAATGGTTTCATATTCAGTAGGGCTTGTTGTAAGTTGGCATGATCGTGATTGTCAGGTGATTCTAATAATGCAGCTAAAAGGCATAGAGTGTCATAAGCATGGGCTGTATAGGATGTAGGGCCCGTATAGTTCAATTGCTCGAAAAAATATTGTTCATGGAGCTGTATAAATTGCTGGACGTACGATTGGGGAGTGTTTTTAAAAAAACTATCCACAAAAACTGGATCTTTGATATGTTGTCTTAGTGCAAGGAAAACAGAATGATTATTCCAGCCATTGTCTCCCAGAAACACAATATTGTCCATTTTATAAAGAGGGGTGTAGGGGAGCAATACTTTCAAATCATTGAGGCCTTTTTTTCCTATCGGGATAAACAGAGCATCAAAATCTTGTAGGGGTAAGAGTTTTTCTTCAAACTCTTCCATGATTTTCTTTTCATCAATAGGAATGTAGCGATTCATCCCGGTTAGTCGTTCAAACTGTTCCAGAAAGTTTTGTTGCCCAGGTTTGAACATCTCACTTCCATTCACAGTTCCTCCCAATCTG
>JANQHV010000406.1 GCA_028282505.1 SAR324 cluster bacterium
CTTTGAAATTATGATGGATTCCGGGTCAAGCCCGGAATGACAAAACGATGATACCGAACCAATAATATCAATAACTTAGAAGAACTCACGACTGTCGAGTTTATTATAACATGCTTTGCGATATTAGATTGTGAAATATAAGAATGACTATTATCAGTTCCTCAAACACGGCTGAACGTATTTTAGATGTAACTCAAGATCTTATTCAAAGAAGGGGTTACAATTCCATTACCTTTGAAGATATTTCAAAAATAGTTGGTATTAAAAAACCGAGCATCGTACACCATTATCCAAGTAAAGCTGCATTGGGAAAAGCTGTGGTGCATCGCTACAGTAACAACTTCTCTGCAGCTTTAAAAAAATTTAAGAAGTCCCCAGGGAATAATGCTTCAGATGCACTTGAATTTTATTTTCTTCCCTATATTGACTTTGGTGAAACCGAAGACAAGATTTGTCTGTGTGGTTCATTGGCTGGCGAATTCACAGCACTTCCTCTAGAAATGCAAGAGGAAGTAACCATTTTTTTTCAAGAACATCAAAATTGGTTAGAGTCGATCCTGACCTGGGGCAAGGAGAATGGAGAATTTCAATTTGACGGTAATCCTCAAATAACAGCCAAGCTGATTCTTGACTCTTTACAGGGGGCCCTTATTGTAAAACGCGCCACAGGGAATAATGGCCATGTTCGGGAAATCGTTCATTTCCTTAAAGCAAATCTTGGGGTTCATTGATTGACTGGTTCTTGTTGGAAAGTTCATCTCA
This sequence comes from SAR324 cluster bacterium, assembly GCA_028282505.1. Taxonomy (GTDB): domain Bacteria; phylum SAR324; class SAR324; order SAR324; family NAC60-12. The sequence continues at coordinate 763 of JANQHV010000406.1, forward strand.
ATGGAGTATCGTGAACCTCAAAGTGGAACAAGTTTTGGTCAAAGGTATTAATGCCATCCGGTTTTTCAACGGACACGGCATTTTAGTCTGGGGTACCCGAACACTGGCCGGTAATAGCAGAGACTGGCGCTGCGTTTCTGTGCGCCGCACCATCATCTTTATCGAACAGTCGGTCAAACTGACCGCCCAAAAATATGTGTTCGAACCGAACAATTCCAATACCTGGGCTGCCATCAAAGGCACGATCTCCAGCTTTTTAACCGACATATGGAAATCCGGAGGACTCCAGGGAGCAACCCCGGCTGAGGCCTTTAATGTCGAGGTGGGGCTTGGCACTACAATGACCGGTGAGGGATTCCCGTTTCTTCTGCCATATTTTTGAAATATTCGATTATATCGATTCCCATTCGAATAGTTAGCTGCATCTAGAAAAACCAGTTTAAATAAATTATATGAAGAGTTTACTATTATGGCATTGACGGAATTTGATGCAGAAAATCGTTTCAAAGCTCTTGCTAGTAAAGGAGATAGAAAACGAGGCTTAGCATTATTGAAAAAATTGCAGGATCATCACGGTGATGCAGTGTGAAACGACGATCAGTCGCTTTCGAAGACAGAAAGGTGCTTCAAGGTGAATCCACAACAACTGGAACAAGTGCGATGGCTTTGGGTTTTGGAACATTTGTTAGTGGATCGTGGAACTCTGTTTAACACTGTAGCTTTTGTCGAACACCACGCTCCCCATTTACCTCAGGTGCTCCAGGCCCTCAAAATGATCGGCCAAAAACGTCGATCCACCCACACCATTCCACGACACCAAAACCAAAAAAAGCGTCGCGACTCAGGTGTCATTACCGATTGATAACAGTGGACTTGTTTTGCTACAGGAATTTTTGCCCGCATACCTGAAACGAATCGGTGTGATGGAGGGGGGGGACTTTCCAGTCCCCGGAAGCACAACGCCGGGCGGTGCACTTGCTGCAACTGCTGGTGACTGGCAATCCCGAAACCGAAGAGTACCGTCTACCGTTGAATAAACTGCTTTGTGGGTTCAGATAAGTACTTATTTTTAAGCCTTTGATCAGCCACATAGAATACTAATTGAAAACCTATTCCATAGAAAGTTGTAACGAACGCCACTGCGAGAGCGGGACCAAGGTCTGATAGATTTTCTAATTGATGACCAAGGAGGATGGCTCCCATCAGAGTGCCATATAGCCCTAATAGTAATGAAGACCTTCCAGTAACACGAAGAAATCGCGATGCTTCTTTAGCTTTCTCACGAGGGACATCCACAGAACATCCCAATGTCATGAGACAACCCAATTTGCAAGCGTGAATGGAGGTCACTGCAATTCCAAAAAATACTGCTGTGGGCAACACCATCACGAATGACGGTATATCGATAAAATAGGTGAGGCCAATCATGTGGATCGTGAAATTGCTAAAATCAATGACCATTGCAAGAACAGATACACCAAAGAAAAAAGCAATACTCCCGAGATAAGTCATGTGAATTCCACTTTGAGATTCAGAGCTTTTCTTTTTAAAAATTACATCCGCCGGATCATCCACCGTATAGCCAATAAGACGTACTGCTAATCAGAAAAACAAGCCACTTTTTAATCCCAATAGGACGTATTACCAAAATGCTCGACAAAGTAGTCAATAAAAGCTCTTACTTTGGGGGCCAGCAGTCGCGAGCTGGGATAGACGGCCCAAATCGCTGTATCACAAATCAAAGGGTAGTCTTGCAATATCTGCACGAGTTCCCCTCGCTCTAAGTGTTGGTAGATATTCCATGTGGAACTGATGGTGATACCCAATCCATTGATACAGGCATCTCTAACAGCTTCACCATTATCGATGCGAAGGCGACCTTTTGTTTTGATGCTCAGTTGGCCACCAGGTGCAGCAAATACCCAATTTTCAATGCCCGTTAAATTAATGCATTGATGTCCATGCAAATCATGTGGTGAATGCGGCTCACCAAATTTCGCCAGATAGTCAGGAGACGCACAGACAATTCGTTTATCAGGCAGCAATTTGCGTGCTATTAGAGTGGAGTCTTTCAGCTCTGCATTACGAATGGCGATATCAAACCCACCTTCAACCAAATCAACGATTGAATCAGAAAACCGAAAATCAATGAAGAGGTCTGGGTAGCGTGATAAAAACCCCTTTAATGCGGGCATTAGATGCATACGGCCAAAAGACGCAGACGCTGAAACCCTCAAGGTTCCACTGGGTGACAAGTTCCCTGCGCCAACAGAAGCGCAGGCGGCCTCAACACTAGCAAGTACATTTTCTGCGTGAGGCAGGAAGGCCCGACCTTCTTCTGTCAAAGATACTTTTCGGGTGGTTCGGTGAACGAGTCGAACCCCCAACCCTTCTTCCAGTTTGTTGATATGAGTACTGGCGACTGCGGATGACAAGCCCAGATCGCGCCCTGCCAGGCTGATGTTATTGGTTGTGGCCAGCCGGACAAAGAGTTTCAGGTGTTCAATATTCATCATTGATTATCAATAAAAACTATAAACTGATTATTTAAAATACCACATTGTCAACGATTACATTAGCAAATATACTTGAAACCTTCAATCAACCCGAGGTGTTTATTGATGAAAGCCATGATAATCTGAAATTTTGAAATCATTGTAGCAATATCAAGCATCAATATTCCCGCACTTCTTTCTGATTAACTGTACGTAGGACTGAATCTTAAGATAGGAGAAATGAAAATGACTTACTACTCAGTTTTAGCTGTTACCCCCACCAATGAGGACTGGATCCCTGATTATATTGGACCAGCCAATGCACTCGTTGCCAAGCACGGTGGCAAGTACCTTGCCCGAACAGCCAACCATGAACGCCTTGAAGGTGAAGGCGAAGACGCTGCATTACGAATCATCATCGAGTGGCCTTCAAAGGACGCTGCTGAAGCTTTCATGAGCGATCCGGACTATGTGCCTCATCTCAAGGCTCGCACTGCCGGTTCGAATAGTCACCACTTCCTCATTGAAGGCAAGGACGACCTCACCTGAGAGCTTATATTCCAAATTCAGACCGCTTGCTTAGTACAAGTATTCACAATAAAGTGTACAAATTCTTAATCTGAATCCCTCAATTTCTAGAGATTAAGAGTAAGATTAGGATTAAGAGTAAGACTGTCACAACAAGAATTTGAATACTTATTTCTGATTAGCAGTACTTAGTAGTAGTTGGTAAGGGGAACGCAACACTATGGCAAGCGGTCCGAAGGAGAGGGAGCCTTTGGATTTGGCATCCTATGGATGTTTGCGATCCGAGTCGGTGCTCATGCGATCATGCATAAGCATTATCATCTCGTTTTGCATGTCGATGTGGAGAAAGCAGTCTAGTGGTCAAGCTTCCCTGGATGCCCAGCATTTTGACCGTCAATTGGCTGCATTAAAAACCAGAGGATATAATACTTAATTTTTTTAAGCATTAATTAGTATTATGTCCCCTGATTTTTATCCGGATGGAAAGTATCGTGCTTGTCCCCTCACTGAAGGAATCAATCCTAATGTCAAAACAAGCAATATAACCATGACACCACAAATGAGTAGCACTGTGTCAAATTCATTCATTGGATTGTTAAATAAGAACCAATGTTTATTCAACACCCCCAAATCCAGCAATTTGCCACTGAGAATATTAGACAACGATATCCCGCCAGCTGTCATTGAGAAATTCATAGCAGTCGACAGTGAGATATGTTCTTGTGGAATTAGAAAAAACATTTCGGTAGTAGCCGCAATGGAGGAGCATGCTAAACTAAAACCATACAAGCCTGTCAATCCTCCCATTGTGACTATTAAAGGAAGTGGTATCAAATCTCTGGAAAGGATGAGCAAAAGAACTATGAAAAATAAGAAATGACTGACTAAAAAGACGGGTCTCGTTCCAAAGTTATCTACCATTTTCCCTCCAAAGTAGTACCCGACTAAGGAGCCTGTAGCTAACAAAATTCCCATTAAAACGATCTGATCATCACTGTATCCAAAATATTCTTTCTGCATCAAATTGAAAATCGCAGGACATGCTCCAACAAAGAGCAGCAATAAGAACAAATAACAACAAAAAGGTAAATAGTTAGGAATATTAATCACAAACTTCAATGATTTCAGAAAAGATTCACGAAGCACATCCTGGGTTTTAATCTCTGGGATTTGCATATAAAACACGACCCTCACGATGAGTAAAGCCACAATAATGCCCAAAATGACTTGATATACCAGGATACTGTCGCTTTTCTTTAAAACCAAAGTGATGGCACCTGTAAAAAAAATTGCAACCAGTTGCCAAGAACCTCTGAGTACGCCAAAAAAACGTCCTCTGATCTCAGAAGGAACAATTGGTTTCAATAAAGCGAACCAATTGGAAAAAAAAAGAGCAAATCCGATTCCATAAAGTGTAATCCCTGAACCACAAATCAGCAGGCTCGACAAGTTTTCAATAGGATTGAAACTACCCAGCATCAAAAGAATATAGCCGCCAA
>JANQHV010000426.1 GCA_028282505.1 SAR324 cluster bacterium
GCTGTTCTGGACCTGCAAATAAACGAAAGAGCGCAAAAACATTACAGGTGTCCGGGTCTTTAGGCTCCTCAACCGTTTTGGAATCGGTGACGATTTTCATGATTAACTTGCGCTGCTTTTTCTCTGTGGCAAAAAGCGGAATGGTATTATTGTAGGACTTGCTCATCTTTTGTCCATCCAAGCCTGGAATGGTGGCGACCTCCTCTTCAATCAATGGTTCTGGAATCACAAACGTTTCACCAAAAATGTGATTAAAGCGTAGTGCAATATCCCGTGTCATTTCCAGATGTTGCTTTTGGTCTTTGCCAACCGGAACATAATTGGAATCATAAATCAGAATATCTGCGGCCATTAGCACCGGATAACTGAACAATCCATGATTGATTTCCAGCTTTTTGGCAAGGGCATCTTTGTAAGCATGGGCCCGCTCCAAAAGTCCTTTGGCGGTGACACAGGAAATGATCCAGGTCAATTCGGTGACTTCTGGAATATCTGATTGCTTGAAAAAGGCGTGATTCTCGATATCCATTCCAAGGGCAGTGAACGTGGCAACCAGTTCGTAAGTATGCTCTCGTAATTCCTGTGGATTGTGGAGAGTGGTGAGCGCATGGTAATCGGCAATGAAATAAAAGGCTTCATGCGTTTTTTGCAATTGCAAGGCAGGCTTGATCATCCCCAAATAGTTGCCCAGATGGGGATTGCCTGTCGGTTTGATTCCAGAAAGTGCGCGCTGGGTGGTCATTATTGTGCGGGAACTATATTGATAAATTTACGATCATTGCGCTTTTTGACAAACTCGACGATACCATCCTCCAACGCAAACAAGGTATAATCTTTACCGGTGCCTACATTTTTGCCAGCATGAAAGGTGGAACCCACTTGACGGACGATGATGGTACCGCCCTTGACAAACTGTCCTCCAAATTTTTTCACACCGCGTCGCTTGCCTCTGGAATCCCTACCATTGCGACTACTACCACCTGCTTTCTTATGAGCCATATGAACCTTTTTTGATTAAGCCTGAATTGAATCGATTTTGATACGGGTATACTGTTGACGATGACCTTGTGTTCTGCGATAGCCTTTGCGTCGCTTCATCTTGAAAACAATAATTTTCTTGTCTTTGATATGATCAATGACGGTTCCTTTGACAAGCGCGCCTTCTACTGTCGGCTTGCCAATACGAGTGGTCGAACCATCGTTTGTCAGAAGCACCTGATCTGTTTCAAATGCCGAGCCGGGTTCATTGGTTAAAAGGTCGACTCGAATCTCGCTCCCCGGTTCTACTCGGAATTGCTTTCCTCCAGATCGAATAATAGCATACATGGTCCTCCTAGCGGAAATACGAAATCACTTTCGCTTTATGAAAATACACACTTTTGCCTGGTGAATCGCTTGGTATGTCCCAGGAGCCTTTTAAAGTGTTCGAATAAATGCTTATAAAAACTAAAACAAAAAAAACTACATGATCAGGGGAAGTATTACAAGTTTTTTATTAAGCTTGTATTTCTTTGATGTTTAACGTACGTTAAATTTAACGTACGTTAAATTTAACGTATATCGAATTCAATTGATAAATTTTTAAGGAGATGAGAATGAAAGCAAATCCTGGTGGGAATCTTGATCCTGATCATGTGGTTGGACGAGACCGGCTCATTGATCAAATTTGGGATCTCCTGGAATCACAGAGCATTTTGATTAATGCGGAGCGCCGCATTGGTAAGACTCAGGTTTTGAGAAAAATGCTGAAAGATCCATGTGATGGCTGGATTCCTGTGTTTCGAGACTTTGAGGATATTTATTCAGCACAGGAATTTGCAGAGCATGTGTATGATGATGTTCAGGAGTTTCTGGGGACGCAAACCCGTGCTAAAAATTTCATACAGAGGCTGTTGGAGAAATCGGAAACCGACTATGTCAATATTTCGGAACGTGCCTGGAAGGAACTGTTGACATCGGCTATTGAAGATCTGGCGAAAACGAAGACACCCAGTCGGCTCGTGTTCTTTTGGGACGAAATCCCGTATATGCTCGAAAACATTCGCCAGGCAAATGGAAATCGAGTTGCTGCGCAGGTGCTCGATACGCTACGGAGTCTTCGCATTGAAAATGACGAACGCTTTCGAGTGATCTTCACAGGTTCCATTGGTTTGCATCATATTCTGAGTAAGTTGACAGAGGCAGGTATTCCGAGTTCCCCCGTCAACGACATGTTCAAGATCACGGTCACTCCACTGGCACCAACGGATGCTCATGCACTGGCAGTGGCACTGCTGGAGGGAGAAGCTTTGGAATTTAATGACCTCGAAACAGCGGCTCAGGCCATTGCAGAGGAAGTCGATTGTTTTCCTTTTTACATGCACCATATTGTGGCTGGACTGAAGCTGGAAGAAAGGCAAGCAACAAGAACTGAAATCCAGGACTTTATCAGTCGCCAGCTTGTTGATGCTGCTGACCCTTGGGAATTGGCACACTATCGCAAGCGGTTGCCGACGTATTATCCAGAAGGTAACGATGCCCAAACAGTTACCGCAATCCTTGATGTGTTGGCAATGACGGAAGATGCAGATACCTCCCTTGCGGTTAATGAGATCATGAATAACATGCATGGCCGCAATATTGATGTGGGTGATCGAGACAATTTGCTACGATTGTTGCGCTTGATGGATGCCGATCACTATGTGTCCCGTGACATCAATGGCAAATACCGCTTTCGATTTTCGCTTATCCGCCGTTGGTGGATGCTTGATCGTGGTTTGTGAGGTCAAAATGTCTGAAATCCAACACAACACAACCGAAAATTCAGTCCAGACGGAGGCACTCAAGTTCACCGATGAAAATTTTATCTGGCGGTTTTCTCCCAGCCAGACCAATCCTGAATTGCTTGAAGCGATCTTTGTGGGCAGAGAGAATTTGTTGCAAAACGTGGTTGAAAAAATGGCGGAAAGCGCAAACACAGCTTCAAAACATCACGTATTACTTTATGGTCCACGAGGCATTGGCAAAACTCATTTTATCTCTCTGTTGAAACATCGGATTGTCAATAATCCAAACATCAACCCCAAGGTTCGCATTGCCTGGTTGAATGAGGATGAGACTACCGTTTCTCTAGTCCAGCTCTTGGTGCGGATTTACCGCTCGCTGTGCGAGGCATACCCCGATGACTACTCGCAAGAGTGGCTGAATGATGTGCTGGATCAGACTCCGGTTGAAATCGAAGGGATGCTGAAGCGGCGGCTGGTGGATCGGTTTCAAAATCAAACGCTGATCGTTTTTGTGGAGAATCTCAACTTATTGTTGGAAAATCTGGGCTCAAATGGACAAAAGGGGTTGAGATCTCTTTTGCAGGAGCATCCATTTGCCTGTCTGGTGGCTACCAGTCAACAACTGTTCCGGGCAGTGACAGATCGTGATGAACCATTTTTTGGTTTCTTTCACAACATTCAACTAAAACCCTTATCGCTGGAGGATGCCTGTCAACTGTTGCTGAATATTGCTCGTTCCAAAGGCCAGCATGATCTGGAGGTTTTTCTGCAATCGCCCGATGGTCGCAGCCGGGTGCGGGCCATTCATCATCTGGCAGGAGGAAACCACCGCATTTATATTGTGTTGAGCGGTTTCATCACTCGTGAATCCCTGGACCATCTGGTGGTACCCTTTCAAAAAATGGCGGATGATTTGACTCCATACTATCAAGAGCGGCTGAGATGGATTTCTCCCCAACAGCGGCAGATTGTTGAACTGTTATGCCGTGAACGGGGCACGATGACACCAAAAGCAATCGCCCGGCGTTTGTTGGCTAGCGAGAACACCATCAGTTCTCAGATTCGCAAGTTGGTCGAGATTGGTTATCTCAATGTCACCCGTCAGGGCCGTGAAGCCTTCTACGAACTCAGTGAACCTTTGATGCGTTTGGCCTACGAAGTCAAACAACAAAGCCTGCTCGTGATGTTGATCGATTTCCTGCGCATCTGGTATCAGTTGGACAAAATGAAATCACTGAGCAAAGATGGGCTTTCTAAATCAACGAGGCAGTATATTGATGCGGCCATTGAGCGATCCCAAACACACCCTGATCCACGAATTGAGATTCTGCAAACGGAAATCGAGAAAGCTATAGCGAATAGGCGGCGACACGAATTAGCCAGGATGTGGCACGAAAAAGCAACTGTCACTGATACAGAGTTAGACTGGTTTGTTGCCGGATATTGCTACCATGAGTTCGACAAAAATTCTTCGACTGCGATTGTGTGCTATGACAAAGCCCTGGCAATTGAGCCAAAGTTTGCCTATGCCTGGAATAACAAAGGTAATTCTCTAAATAAACTTAACCGTTATGAAGAAGCTATTACATGTCTTGACCAAGCCTTATCAATTGAACCAAAGTTTGCCTATGCCTGGAATAATAAAGGCAACTCTCTAAATAGTCTTAACCGTGATGAAGAGGCAAGCGTATGTTACGACAAAGCCTTGGCAATCGAACCAGAATATGCGTATGCCTGGAACAACAAAGGAGGTTTACTTAGTAAAATTGGTCGTTATGAGGAGGCTATCGTGTGTCTTGATAAAGCTTTAGCAATTGACCCAGAAGATTCTTATGCCTGGAACAACAAAGGATATTCCTTGAATAGCCTTGGCCGTTATGAGGAGGCCGTTACGTGTTACGATAAAGCTTTAGCAATCGAACCGACACTTCCATCTCCTCGATTCAATCAATCTGTGGCCTTGTTTGCGTTGTCCCGATGGGACGAAGGGTTTGAATCGATTCAAGTTGGACTCATCGTTTCAGACTTAGAAATGCTTGGTAATGTGGAACCTATGTTTGCCGTGATATTCCATTTGAGTGGTAATGATTCGCAGCTTCAAGCAAGAGTTTCCCAGCTGGTGGATATCTATGAGGAAGCCGCCACTTCTGATGAATTGAGTAACAAGCTTAAGGAAGATCCCCTGGTGGCTTTGGGAGAGGGGTTGGTGAAGTCTCTGGGAGAGATCAAGGCGGATCGTCTGAGTTCTGCTGTTTTGAATAGCTATGTCACTGCGGTTGAGCAGCGAGTGGCGAGGATTCCTCAGTTCGAAGTTCCCCTACGCTTATTCCGCTATGGCATTCGTTATCTCATATCCAGGAAGACGGCTGAGCTGGTAGAACTGATTGAACCGGAACGTGAAATCCTGCGGCAGGTGCTGAACATTCACTTCTCCGAGGTTAATCTCAACTAATCCTTTTGTCTTAAAGCATTGAGAAGTCGGGCTATTTTGGAATAAGGTTTTCCATCGGTCCATATGCAACCCGAAAGATTCGCCTGGTAAAACTCTGTGTTTTCAAGATGGGCTCCTGTCAGATCAGCATTCTTGAGGTTGGCTCCCATGAACGTTGTGTTGGCAAGATTGGCATATTTTAGCTTAGCATTAACCAGTTTAGAATGTTCAAAGGACGCTTGAAACAAATCGGCTCTTTCCAGGTCGGCATTGGTGAGATCCGATTTTGAGACATTCGCCATAGAAAGGTTCGCTCTTTTTAAAATGATATTTTGCATTTTGGCTTTTGATAAGAAGGCATCTGTCAAATTGGCGTCTTTTAAATTGGTTGAATCCAGAATGGATCGATTGAGATTGGAATTTTTCAAGTCACAACTTTCCAGATCTGCCCCTGAAAAATTGACTTCTTCGAAATCAGTATTTTTTAAAATAGTGCCCTTGAACGATGATTTGGAAAAGTCTAATTTCGATAGACTATTTCTTTCTAAAGCGAATGGAAAGCTCAGATCTGGAAAGTCACTGAGCCTCTGTACCATTGGACGGATCACCATGAGAATCAGGGCAAGCATCGCTACACCCAAAGCAGTATAACGTATAACATTGATGATAAAGAGTCTGGTTCTTTGTAGCTCTGTAATATGTTCTATCTGATTTCCTTTATAGGCGATAGAAATGATCGTTTCTCCGAAGATTTGAATTTGTTTTTCGCTGAGAGTGCGTTGTAACAGTTGAGAGAAGTACTTACGATCTCCAGATTGTCCGGCGATATCTGTTAATCGATCTAAAATTTCTGTTGGAATCTTATCCTTTTCCAAGTTTTCGAGATCCTCTGACGTTAATTCAAAAACATCATTGGTTCCGTCCAACTGATACTGCGCTTCCCGATTGTCAGCCCAGATGGTGTTAATAAAATTTGTTTTCTGGAAATTAGCTCCTCTGAAGTTGGAGCCCTCAAAGTTTGCTTTCTCGAAACTGGCGTCTTTGAATAAGGAACCATCGAATCTGGCATTAGAAAAATCACAATGGCTGTAATCGTTCCTTTGGTTGGTATCAAGACATTTTGCGAGTTCTTGAGACCAGGATATATTGGGGAGTATTGCTAATGAAAGGATCAATAAAAAGAGGGGCATAATTCCTCTTAAATCAATAAAATTTTTATAAAAATTGAATAAGAGTGAAGAAAGATTTAAACGGTTGTCTAATAATTTGTTAATAATCCCAGAGAATCCAGAACAATTCCGATGAACAGAAAAATACCGATTGCTATCCAAACAAAATTTAGCTTGGTAAACTGAGTGTTCATTATGCAGTTTTCGTCTTTTTCCACCATTTGATTAACAGAGGTTTGGACGATTACTAGAGGAATCAGTCCTAAAAAACTGAATACAGTAAATGGTAATGGCAAAAATGATACAATTCCAAAGATAAAGTAAAAAATGAACATAAATATTGGAACCCATGTGACATTAATATTTTCCTGTTCACAATCTTCCTTAATTTTTTTAAATAACCAGTAGGAATAAATAATAGCAAAAATAGATCTCCATACGGGTTTTATATTTTTCCCCATTTTATATTTAATGTGGTCCCAGTGTTTGTAAAACCAAATCAATTCATAGAAACCTAGTGTTAGGATTCCCATGATAATCAGTTTTTTAATTGAAACATGGAAATAAGTTAAATTTTCTTTGAATGCTTCATTCTGTTGAATGTCAGATTGTGGCGGTGCGTAGATGTTCTCGTTTTCCATGATTGCTTCTTGATTGATGTTTTTTTAGAATCTGTTTGGAAAAGGTGGTTCGTTGCGAAAAATCGATCTCGTTGAGCGGATTTTTGAGAAAATTTAAGGCGAA
>JANQHV010000435.1 GCA_028282505.1 SAR324 cluster bacterium
CCCTTACCAAGGGAGCGGGGCCGACCTTCGGTTAGGAGGGGTTGGTGCCATAACCTACAACTTCCCACCCGAAGGTCGGCCCCTCTCTCTTGCCAAGGAAGGGAACCCATTTTACGCAATTGGCCGAAATATGATCATGGCCAAAAAATCCATCGTTCTGATTTATAACGCTGTGTGCAACTTTTTCTTGTAAGTGATTGATATTACTATAACAGAGCATGTCATACCGGACTTGAGACGGTGGGGTCGCCATCGGATCCAGAAAACGTGTGTAAGCTCCTAGATTGCGGCCGGACTGGCGTTCCAGGCAAGCCGATATGTCGGATCACCGGAATGACAAAAAAAGTGGCACATGACATGATTTATAAGAAAGCTTTAGACATTTTCCTAGGTCTTTAGTATTAACTGTCCAGTTATAAGAAAACCATCCGATTCATCCAACACATTCATTTTGAATGCACCATGCCAACGTCTGATCTCGACCGTTTACGCCAATTAGAAAAAAATGTTGGTAAACAGCTAACAGAAGTTTCTGAACAAGACTTTCAGTTGGATAATGTCATGCAAAATTCATATGCACTTTCACCCGATAGAAAAGTCATTGGCTTCTATTTAAAGGGAGTTCATAATAATACATTGCAAAAACTTCTTCCTTTTCAGTTTGAACAATTAAAATATTTGTACTTAATTGGGATAAAGTTATCTGACATTACTATTTTGAGTGAACTGAAAAACCTCATTTGGCTCGATTTATCTTCCAATGAGATCAATGATATTTCTGCTCTGAGTGAACTGGAAAACCTGATCTGGCTTAGCTTAAATTCCAATGAAATCAGCGATATTTCTGCTCCGGGTAAACTGGAAAACCTCCGTGCTCTTGAATTAGATTCCAATAAACTAAACAATATTTCTGCTCTGAGTGAGCTGGAAAACCTCCGTGTTCTCAAATTAGATTCCAATAAACTAAACGATATTTCTGCTCTGGGTAAACTGGAAAACCTCACTGAACTCAGCTTAAACTCCAATGAAATCAGTGATATTTCTGCTCTGAGTGAACTGGAAAACCTTATTTGGCTCGAATTAGACTTCAATGAGATCAATGATGTTTCGGCTCTGAGTAGATTGGAAAGCCTCCGTACTCTCAAACTAGCTTCCAATAAGATCAACGATATCTTAGCTCTAAGTGACCTAGAAAGTCTCCGTACTCTCGAACTAGCTTCCAATAAGATCAGCGATGTTTCTACTCTGGGTAAACTGGAAAACCTCACAAATCTCGATTTAAGTGACAATCGAATCAAAGAAATTCCCCGATGGCTTGCCGAAAAGGGGGTCGAGATAAAAATCGATAAAGGATATGCTTCCAATTGTATCAATCTTTCCAGAAATCCCATTGAACAACCTCCGTTGGAACTTGTTAAAGAAGGCAATGAAGCGATTCGAAACTATTATGACCAATTAGAAGCCCAGGGCGAAGATTTTCTGTATGAGGCCAAAATGTTGATTGTTGGTGAAGGAGGATCAGGCAAAACAACCCTAGCCTGTAAAATTCAAAATACAGACTGTCCACTCCCTCATATTGATGACCGCACAAAAGGAATCACGATCAATGCCCATACATTTGCAACAAAAACAAAAAGTAGTGTTAAAGACCAGCCGTTCCAACTTTATGTATGGGACTTTGGTGGCCAGGAAATTTATCATGCTACTCACCGTTTTTTTCTCTCGAAACGTTCCCTTTATGTATTAGTGGCGGATAATCGAAAAAATGATACAGATTTCAATTATTGGTTGAATATCATCGAACTCTTTGCAGATGACAGTCCCCTGATTATTGTGCTCAATGAAAAGGATGATGTGCGACGCAATATTAATACGTCGGAGCTGCACAGCCGCTATCCCGAAAGCATCAAAGAAATTGTATCCATCAACTTCAAGACCCAGGAAGAAATCGATAAGAACAAGTGTCAACAACGTCTAAAGAAAATAGAAAAACTTATTAGTCACATTGAGCACTATGCAGCCTCTCTCCCTCACATAGGTGAGGCCGTCCCCGCTCGTTGGGTTAATGTGAGGCAAACCTTGGAAGATGATATACGCAACTACATCTATCAAGAACAATTCGATGAAATCTGCTACCGGCATCAAATCACCGATGCTCAAGACATCACCACCTTACTTGGTTATTTCCACGATTTGGGCATTGTTTTGCATTTTGCAGACAATTCCCTTCTACGCAACCGTATTATCTTAAAACCAGGCTGGGCCACCAATGCGGTCTACCGGATCTTTGATCATGATACCATCATTACTAAAGAAGGCCGCTTCACTCGTAACGATTGCATCAACTTATGGCGTGATGAGCAGTACCACTACATGCACGATGCCCTGATTGAATTGATGAAAAATTTCCGGTTGGTTTATGAAATTGGCAATACCGGTCAACTGGTTGCACCACAAATGCTCCCTCAAAAGACTCCTGATTATATCTGGGAATTTACTAAAAACAGCCGAATGCAGTTCCGTTACAATGCTTTCATGCCCAATGGTATCCTCTGGCAATTTGTTGTGATGATGTACCGTTATATTGAAAACCATCAATGGGTGTGGTGCAATGGCGTGATCTTGCAGCGAGAGGGAACACGGGCTGAAGTGATTGAGAACTTGCTCGAGCGCCGCATTGATATCCGCTTTTCCGGCAACAATATTACGGAATTCCGGGCTATTGTTGCGGATACCCTTGATGAGATCAGCAATTCCTATCATCAGCTAAAATATGACAAAATGATTCCTTGCAACTGTAACCAATGTCAGAATGCAGATACACCGAATTTTTACGAATTCTCCGACTTGAAAAGACGCAAAGAGAAGGGAAAATCCACAATAGAATGCAAGGTAAGTTACGAAGATGTCCCTGTCTTGCCTCTGCTTGAAGGCTTAGATGACGAGTCATTAAGAATGCAAAGGATAATATACTCCACAGCTCCACGTGAGACAAAGACCATAAAAATCTTTTTAGCCTCCTCCTCAGAATTAGAAAATGATCGCCAGGCATTTGAAATTTTTATCAACCGCAAGAATAAGACCTATATCAAATCGGGAGTTTTCCTGGAGTTGATTGTGTGGGAAGATTTTCTGGATGCCATGTCCCCCACTCGTATGCAGGATGAGTATAACAAGGCTGTTGCTTGTTGCGATGTATTTGTCAGTCTCTTTTATACGAAGGTGGGCCCCTATACCGAAGAAGAATTTCTAACAGCTTGGAACACTTTCAAAGATAAGAGCAGACCCTTGGTTTATACCTACTTCAAAGATGCAGCTATCAAAATGAGTGACATCATTCCTGAAATACAAACATTATTCGATTTCAAACAAAAACTCCATGATTTGGGTCACTACCCAACAATCTATGCCAATATCCACGATCTTCAATACAAATTCAGCGAGCAATTGATCAGACTCATTCCTAAATTGACGGACGTTTCCCAGAGTGTTGTTGAGAGGATCGATTCCATGGAGTAAAAAAAGTACAGAATTTCTTGTTTACAAATCACCCAAATGAAGAAGAACAGCGACTGGCTTGTAGTGATCGGTACAAATTGATACAATGACAGTATTGGTAATCAAACGAGAGAAAAATTGGATAAGTTTGATATCGCTCAACAGGAGACCAATAAGTGGTTTGATCGACTAGAGATTAACCAGCAGAAAATCAATCAAAGACTGGATAAGGTTGAAGGCAATCTTGAAAATTCAAAGCATTCCCCAAACCAAATGGTGGACTTGCTCCATATGATTGCTGACAACACCAAACCAAGAGATTAACCAGGAGATTCTATTATGACAAATTCCGAAAGTTCACATGCCTTTGAACAATCCAAGACATTAGAACGGTTGTGCACCGCTTCAGAAATGCAGGCAATGGATCGGCGTGCCATTCAGGATATTGGTATTCCTGGTATCGTGTTAATGGAAAATGCGGCTCACAGTATCGCTGATTGGATCAAACAACACTATCTGTCGGAAAACCCACATGCAAAAGTCATTGTTTGCTGCG
>JANQHV010000448.1 GCA_028282505.1 SAR324 cluster bacterium
TATGAGAGGACAACAGGCGCAATTTTTCTACTTGAGCGACAGGCGATGATAAGAGTCTCTGCACAGAAATGCTGTTGGCACCATCAATTGGTATTTGGAGGGCCAGGGCTTCTTGATACATTTTTTCATATTTTGAAGCTTCTTGTTTCCTGTCTGCCATCTCGGTGGCCTCTGTCAGTATGTCTCCAACAATTTCGATTTGATGTAAGCGTTCTTCCGGATCAGAGGATTCAAAATTGACCATTGTTTCTTGAATGCCCTCCTGATAATCATCAATTTCATCTTTGGAAAGTGTTCCATCCAGTTCTGAGAGAACACTATCCAGGGATTCTTCAAACTCTTGCTTTTCCTGAGAGGAGATCTTCTTTTTCTGGGCAAATTCGACAGAGCGTTTGAAGAAACGTGACAAATAATCCCCCACTTGATCATGAGTCAAGGCCCCTTCTTTGCGAACCCGTTCATGGAGTTTTTTGAAATAATTTTTTAAGTACCCATCCAGTTGATCATGAGTAAAACCACCAGCATTGGTTCTGGCTTCCCTCTTTTCCTTGGCTTCCTTTTGTCGGGTCATCTGACGATCATAATAGATTTCCTTGGGCTGAGGCAATCGTTGCACCACGGGTTGCACGATTTTCAAGATATCAGCCGTTGGAAAGCTGCTCATCTCAGACGATTGCAAAAACTTGTTCAATTGCATGAGTTTGTTTGGGCTGGTCTTGGCCAGTTGTCCCAGTAAATAACGGGAATAGTCCAAATCCTTAATGTTGGTCAGGACACGCAGCAACAAAACCATTTTCTTCAAAGAGAATGAGCGAAAAGCTTCTAATTGTTTTTGCAGCAAACTTTTTGTCTTGGTCCCCATTTTACGGGCTTCTCCATGATGAATGATCGGATGGAAGGCATTCAATTGGTCAAAGAACTGTTTACGCAAAACAGGATGACGTCTGGCAGGATCATCGCTCTCAATAACATGCAGCAATTGAAGTCGGGTTTTTTCTGGATTCAAATAAGATTCCCAGTATTGTTCTTCTCGAAAATGGAGGGTGATGAAGAAATTTAAGAAAATATCGTCAATGTGCTGAGCAATTTTATCATTTTTAGCAACCGTCAATAAATCAAAGTAATACCGCAGAAATAATTGTGACAGACCTGACATGCAATAAAGGTTTTCAATCATGACATGCAGTTTTTCGCTGGGCTGCCATTTGATTTCTTTGATGATCAAATGAAGATCACCATGAATCAACTTAGGCAGGTATTTTGTTTTCTCCAAAAGAGCCGCATGGAGTTCGAAGGTTTCATACACGTCAATCCCCGGATTGACATTCCTTAGAAAACATTGAAGATGGGAATTCTGAAACGAATATTGGGTGATGAGACTCCCCAACCCTGCAATTTGAAGGGGTTGGCTGATGAAAGAATAGTTGGGTTGACTGCCCAATTGACTGGAGACAATCAAAGGAAATGTCAGGAAAATCTCACTGACCGTTTGACAACTAAGTGCTAACTCAGAAGAACCAAGGGCTGATTGAACACCAGGCACTCCACGATAGCGGCTGATGTTTATTTTTAAAAGTTCTGCACTGATGGGAATGAGTTTTTTCAGATTGGTCAACAGCGCCCCAACCTTGAGACGACTGAAATGATATTGTGTGAGACTTTGAATCAATTGTAAATTATCTTTGGGCATATCCTTATTTCCCCCCCTGGGCTTACTATTCAATAGTTTGTACAAATTGATAGGACATAGATAAAGTCAGGATCAATTGGAGCACTATATGTGCTTTTGCGGATATTATCATACAAGAAAGATCATCTCCATCATAATGTCATGTGAAGAAATGATTGACAAGAAGCGTGAAATGTTGGAAGAATCTGATACGACTACTTTGGCCTACATTATTCAATTTCTGCAAGAACTCAACCAGGAGCCAAGACCATGTGTAAAAAATTCATCATTGTTTTAATCTGGATATCATTTGCCAGCACCCTCTATGGAGCACAAACCATTCAAGTCTGGTTTCATTCCGGCAAAGGAGAAGAGCGAGAGGTTTTGAACGAACAGGTGAAACGATTCAATCAAATGCAAAGTGAAATCAAGGTCAATCTCGTTTTGCTCCCGGAAGGCAGTTATAACGACCAGGTCAATGCGGCAGCCTTGGCGGGCGACTTGCCCGATTTACTCGATTTCGATGGTCCCTATATCGCCAACTATGTATGGTCTCGGTTCTTACGGCCTTTGGATGGCTTGGTCAACAAAGCCATCATTCAAGACCTGCTCCCCTCCATCATCAAACAGGGCACCTATCCTGGTGATGGACGCTTATACTCCATTGGCACCTTTGACAGTGGTCTGGCCCTTTGGGGAAACAAGCAGTTGTTGGAGAAAGCAGGAGTGCGCATACCCACTAGTGTCAACAATGCCTGGGACTTGAAAGAATTTGAGGAAGTGTTGGCCAAATTAGCAGCGACATCTGGAGTAAAATGGCCACTGGATTTAAAATTAAATTATGGTCGTGGCGAGTGGTTCACCTATGGTTTATCTCCAATCATGCAATCCATGGGAGGCGACTTGATAGATCGAAAACGTTGGGTCTCTTCTGGAGTATTGAACAGCAAAGCTTCCATTGAGGCCATGAGTCTCTTGCAAAAGTGGAACAAGCAAGGATGGGTTGTCAATGCTGCTTCAGGTGACAATAAATTTTATGGAGAGAAAAGTGTGGGGCTGTCCTGGGTAGGGCACTGGATGTGGCAACCACACAAAAAAGGATTGGGAGACGACTTAGTGCTCATTCCCATGCCTAAATTCGGTGCCAAAGCAGTCACGGGAATGGGGTCTTGGAACTGGGGAATCACCGCAAAATCAAAACACCCCGAATTGGCAGCAAAGTTTTTGGAATTTTTACTCCAACCTGAAGAAATTTTACGGATGACGAATGCCAATGGAGCGGTTCCCGCACGATTATCGGCCATCGCTCAATCATCGCTTTATAAACAGGGGGGCCCCTTACATTTATTCATTGAACAATTGAAAACCATTGCAGTGCCTCGCCCTTTTCACCCGGCATATCCCATCATCACTTCTGTTTATGCCGAAGCGGTTGATCATATCATTGCCGGCGGAAATATTGAGGCTGAACTCAATAAAGCCGTCCGTAAAATTGATGAAGATATTGAAGACAACGAGGGTTATCCTCCATTTGGAAAATAAATGATGTCTTCTCTGAAGCCAGCTGCCTTCCGACGTATTGAGTCCCACACGGCGTGGAGGATGCTGGCACCCGCTATTCTGTTGCTCATCATTTTTATCATTGTCCCTTTTCTCCTGGCCTTCATTCTCTCGTTCACCAACGAACGCTTAATCCCACGACCTATTCCGACCAAGTGGATAGGATTTCGGAATTACATCAGAATTTTAACCGATCCTGAATTCTGGCAGGCCCTGAAAAACACATTCTGGTTCACCATGTTTGTGGTTCCCACTCAAAGTGCATTAGGGTTGGGGCTGGCTTTGTTGATCAACCAACCTTTCAAAGGACGCCACATCTTTCGAAGCATTTATTTTCTCCCCACCGTTGTACCAATGGTTATGGTTGCCATCATCTGGGCAGGCTTGCTGCAAGCACCCGAAGGCGTGATCAACGGAATACTCCACCTGCTTACCTTTGAGCAACTCGGCCCTTATGACTGGTTACACCATGAATTGCTTGCCATGCCAACTATCATGCTCATGTCCATATGGCAAGGGGTGGGCTTTCAAATGATCATTTATCTGGCAGGGTTGCAAAACATTCCGAAAGAATTGTATGAAGCCGCCCGAATGGACGGAGCGAATGCCTGGCAAAGGTTTTGGTTTATTACCCTACCTTCTCTGCGCAATACCCACATCATTGTCTTGATCACAACAACGATTCTGTCTTTTAAATTGTTCACTCAGGTAGAAGTCCTTACCAAAGGAGGTCCTCTTGGGGCAACAAATACTCTCGTACGGTATATTTACGTCGCTGGTTTTCAGTATCAAAAGATTGGTTTTGCGGCGGCCGCTTCTGTCATTTTTTTTCTACTGGTACTAGTTATTGCCTTATGCCAACACCGTTTGATTCAAACAGACAAGGAGTATTGAAAACATGCCAAAACTCCTTCATTGGATATACTATTCCTTATTGACCATCATTGCTTTCTTGATGCTGGCTCCTCTGATTGTCATGTTTTCCACCAGTGTCAAATCCGATGAATTTTTGATTTTGAAAGATCTGGGCAGTATTGCCGCCTTCTGGCCTGGCATCCCTTCATCAGAGAACTATCAACAAATACTTGCAGATCCCAACATGCCATTCCTGCGGTTTCTCCTGAACACTCTGATTGTTGTGGTGTCTATTGTATTCCTGGGCATTGGGGTGAATTCGCTCGCTGCTTACGCATTGTCTCGACTGAGATTCCGAGGAAAAAAGATCATTATTGCAATGGTGATTGCCTTAATCATCATTCCTATCGAAAGCCTGGTCATCCCACTTTTACTGCTGGTCAATCGACTGGGCTGGGTGGACAGTTACCATGTCCAGATCATTCCTTTCATTGCCCATCCTTTTTCTATTTTTTTATTTTATCAGTTTTTCAATAAAATCCCCAAAACACTGGATGAAGCCGCACGAATGGACGGAGCCAGTTTTTTTCAAATTTATTGGAACATCATCCTTCCCATGAGCTTACCAGCCATTGTCACCGTTGCCATTTTGCAGGGTCTGGAGTTTTGGAACAGTTTTCTTTGGCCTTTGATGGTCACTCGAGGAGTGGAATACCGTCCTCTTTCTGTAGCCCTGGCCCAGTTTTTTGGCAGAGATCTTAAGGTTTGGGGGGACATCATGGCTTTCACGACCCTTTCCTCGTTGCCTCTCTTGATCGTCTATTTTGTTTTTCAAAGAGGGTTCATCCAGAGTGCCATCGGTTCCAGCATCAAGGGGTAATAAAATAATGAAATAAAACTGTTTAAATTATTTTGCTTATGTGTCATCTTCCATCCTTTATTATTGAAAAATGTGTGAAGATTCACTAATATTTTTAGACTAGCAATGGTTTCAATTAACGGGATCACCCTAATTTTCTTAGCAACTAGTGATTCGTTTAAATTGGCATCTAAATTGCTGAGTTTAAAGATGACCATACACTGTTTCACCCATCGTACTTGAATTATTTTTCTTTTTTTGATCACAATCCGGGTGCTTTGTGATATGGTAAATTTTCACAGTTTGATTTGCTATTTTTCGCTGATTGAGAACCTGTTTGAAAAACCTGATTCTGCTGCAAAACCGTCTCATTGGCGTCTGTTTTGAGAAAATTTTCCCAAAAATCGACTCAATGAGATCGATTTTTCGCAACGAACCATCTTTTCCAAACAGGTTCTGAAATGGCTACGTGTCTATACAACATGAAGGAAAATTATGACTGAAAAACATTTGTATTTATCCCTGATTCCTCAGGGATTGATTGCATCGATGCTGAATCCGCAAGAGTTTGGATCATACTACTCCGTTGGAGAAAAATCACATGTCCGCGGGGAAGCACTGTTCTTTGAGATTGATCCAAGTTTTCGTTCGGATGAATTCCCTTTTCACTTGGTTGAAGAACGTTGTGTGCCCCATTCAGATGGTTCGCCAAGACGTTCTGTATATTTGGCCATTTATCACGTCTTGAGGAGTATTCCCATATCAGCTTTGGGCCATTTATATTTAGTCACTGACGATGGCCGTACCCTGGAGCTTCAAAAAACTCCTTATAAGCCTGACCCTGATGCGCACCTTCATTTGTATCAAGAATTTTGTCCCATCACCCCAATGGTGGCCAGTAATTACGAACCACAAGAACTCGCCAAATTCATCACCAATCCTGAACAACCAGTCCATGTGCCCCGTATCGTGTTTTCTGAGTTAGAACTGGGAGAACTGGCAGATGATCCCGAAGGAGGTTCTGCAGCAGACCTTCCTTATCCAGCAATACATCACGTCAGGGATGTGTTGAGTTCCTTAAAGCACAAACCTGAAAAGGGCAGTAAACTGGTGTTCAAGCAAGTGAAACAAGGGGTTTTTTATCGCATGGTCAAAGGCGGTTTCTATGTAGGAGACCAAGAAGATTTTGCCTTTTATCAATTCCCCTCTCTTGAAGAATTGGAAACTACCCACCGCAGCTGGTGGCGTTCTGCACAAATACAAAGCTTTTAATATACACGACAATGCATTGAATTCGTGTCACCAGGAATGCAGCTTCGACTGAGAGTTGCCGCAGAAACGCCTGCTCTAGCGACCCTGCTGACCACCCCGGACCATTGTCAGAATAGAGAGATTATAAACATTTGCAAGTACTGTTGATTAGATCTCTGATAGTGGGGTTTTACGGGTTTTCGGACGGTAAATCTGAAGTTTTGCCGTAAAAAAGAAAATGTTTATTAAAATGACTCAAACTGTCTGGAGGAGTATTTATGACTGAACCGTTATTTTGGATTGCGCCCATTGCGGCGATCATTGCACTGATCTTTGCTGGAATCTTTTTCATGAACATGACCCGGCAAGACGAAGGGACCGAACTGATGCAAAAGATTGGTCTCCATATTCGAAAAGGAGCAATGGCGTATTTACGCCAGCAATACCGTATCATGTTCCTGGTTTTTGGTGGCTTCGCCATCATTTTTGCCATTTTATCTTATGGCTTAGAGGTACAAAATAGCTGGCTGCCTGTGACCTTCGTCTTTGGGGGTTTCTTTTCGGCTCTAGCTGGTTATTTTGGCATGCAAACAGCGACACGGGCTTCTACACGCACTACGGCTGCAGCCAGAAATTCATTGGGGGAGGCTCTGCAAGTTTCTTTTCGAAGTGGCGCTGTGATGGGACTGGTCGTTGTGGGGCTGGGCCTGGGCAATGTGACCTTTTGGTTCATGCTGGCTGACTATTTGATTCCTGGGGAAGGGGGACAACGTATGGTTCTCGTCACCACAACCGTTCTGACTTTTGGGATGGGGGCTTCTTTACAGGCTTTGTTTGCCCGCGTGGGTGGTGGTATCTTCACAAAGGCCGCCGATGTGGGAGCTGACTTAGTCGGTAAGGTAGAAGCGGGTATCCCAGAAGATGATCCCCGTAATCCTGCGGTAATTGCAGACAATGTAGGAGACAACGTAGGAGACGTGGCTGGCATGGGTGCCGACTTGTTTGAATCCTACTGTGGTTCCATTCTTGCGGCCTGTGCTTTAGGGGCTGCAGCCTATATCCACGACCCTGCCTTGCAAATCAAAGCCGTGGTCGCTCCCATGTTGATTGCTGGTCTGGGTATTCTGTTATCCATCCTGGGTGTTTATCTGGTGAAAACCGAAGAAGGCGCAACACAAAAACAACTCTTAAAATCTTTGGGACGAGGCATTAATGTGAGTGCTGCTTTGATTCTGGTCGTTTCTTTCTTTGCCATACTTTTATTGGGCATTCCCAATCCGATTGGATTGTGGGGAGCGGTGGTTGCAGGTCTGGTGACAGGTATGATCGTGGGACATGCAACGGAATACTATACTTCATCTTCTTATAAACCAACCCGTTATATTGCCTCACAAGCAGTCGGAGGACCCGCTACTACCATTATCGCAGGATTTGGCACAGGGATGATGTCTACAGCGATTCCCGTGCTGGCCATTGCTATTGGTACTTTGGTTGCCTTTTTATCTGCTGCTGGCTTTGATCTAAATCAAATGAACCAGGGTCTGTATGGGGTGAGTATTGCTGCTGTTGGGATGTTATCCACATTGGGAATCACCTTGGCCAGTGATGCCTATGGTCCGATTGCCGACAATGCTGGAGGAAATGCCGAAATGAGTGGATTGGAGCCTGAAGTACGCAACCGTACAGATGCTCTGGATTCTTTGGGCAACACCACCGCTGCAACAGGAAAAGGTTTTGCCATCGGTTCTGCTGCTTTAACGGCCTTGGCTCTCATTGCTTCATACATTGAGGTCATCCGCATCGAAATGATAAAAGCCGGGCAAACCTTGATGAACCTTGGTAATGGCATGAGTGTTGAGACATCACAAGCGACTCTACAAGACTTCATGACTCATTATCAAATCACCCTGCTCAATCCGATTGTATTGATTTCAGTTTTCATCGGCTCCATGGTCGCCTGTGTTTTCAGCGGTTTAACCGTACAAGCAGTTGGTAATGCTGCGGCCTTGATGGTAGAAGAAGTACGCCAGCAATTTAAAGCCAATCCTGGAATTCTCAAGGGAACTTCTGAGCCCGATTATGCACGTTGTGTGGAAATTTCCACGATTGGTGCCCAAAAAGAAATGATCATTCCTTCTCTGATCGCCGCCGCCGCCCCCATTCTGACGAGTATCATACTGGGAGTGCCTGGTGTGATTGGTCTCCTGGTTGGAGGATTGGCCACCGGGTTCATGCTGGCTGTTTTTCTTTCTAACTCAGGTGGTGCCTGGGACAATGCAAAAAAATATGTCGAAGAAGGAAATCATGGAGGAAAGAACTCCAATGCTCACCGTGCTTCGGTGATTGGAGATACTGTGGGCGATCCTTTCAAAGACACCTCAGGACCCAGCTTGAATATCCTGATTAAGCTCATGAGTATCATGTCCATTATCATGGCAGGTGTTTCTGTTTCTTTCAGTTTACTATAGGACCATTCCTCAAAAGGCCAGGCTGCCAATGCTGCTTGGCCTTTACCTTATAATCTCAGTAGGTACACAAAAAAGCCCACCTGACGACCCCCTAATGATACTGTCACGCACTTCCTGATTTTTCACTTCTTTGAATTTTCTCCAAAATTGATACACCTCTTTTGTCTTTTTCCCAATGAATTCGGGATTGCCAGTTCCCGCACCATGTCCCTGGCTGGCATAGATGGTTTGCCAAACAATGGTCAGGTCATGATCCACAATCACATATTGACGCCCTTGACCATGATCCATCTCTCTAAAAAAAACACGCATTGTCCCTCCATTTGAGAAAACGAACCATCTTTTCCAAACAGGTTCTAACTACAATTTTAGGCGCAAAATTTCGTTTTTGCTAAATAGTATCAATTTATGTACAATCAGGATAAATAATCATTTTCCTGTTAATAGCTCAAGTAACTTTTGAAAAATGTCTACTTTACGCCTCCTTGTGCCTCAAATCAAAACGGTCTTAAAAAGTATCAAACCCAAACAAGTCATAGTAATTCAATAAAGATCAAGGAAAAAATGGGTGAAACAGTTTCCACAATCTACTCCGATGATATCCTCAACGTTATGCTCGATTTTCTCATTGTCACCAATCGGGACATGACCATCGAGAAAGTAAATCCAGCGGTCATTGACTTACTGGAGTACTCAGAAGAGGAACTGTTGAAGAGATTGGTAACGACCATCCTAGACGCAGACAATCATTGGTTATTTGAGCCCACCAAACCCAATAGCTTGCTGCAGCAAAAATCCATTCGAGGTATAGAGATCAATTATTTGACGAAGAGCGGGCGAAAAATTCCTGTTCTTTTTTCAGGCTCTGTCATGGAAGATGACCATGGAGGGGTACGTGGCGTCATTTGTGTGGCTCAGGAACTCACCCGACAAAAAGAAAATGAAAGAGAACTACAATTGGCCAAAGAGCAAGCCGAGTTTGCCAACCGAAGCAAATCACAGTTTTTAGCAAACATGAGCCATGAAATCAGAACCCCCCTCAATGGAATTCTGGGGATGGTCGAATTATCAATGGATACAGAACTGAATGACATTCAGCACACGCTGCTACACATCATGAGCACAGAAGCCAGTTCTGTCCTGACAACTTTGAACAAAATCCTGGACTTTTCCAAAATAGAGGCTGGAAAATTGGAGTTGGAGCAAATTCCATTTAATCTGGAAACATTGCTAACCGATATTTCGGAAGGACTCACCCTTCGTGCAGAACAAAAGGGGATTCTATTCAGTTGGACACTGGCTTCTGATGTCCCTGTTCAAGTGATTGGTGATCCAGGAAGGCTCCGGCAAATACTCATCAATCTGACCGACAATGCCTTAAAATTTACTGACGAAGGAGAAGTTTCAATTCAAGCAGAACTGGTCGCAGCCCAAGAAAATGAAGCAAGAGTTCGTTTCACTGTCAAAGACAATGGCATTGGCATTCCACCAGAAAAACAAGCCCTCATTTTTGACAGTTTCACTCAGGCCGATAGCTCTACCACCAGAAAATATGGAGGAACCGGATTGGGCACGACCATTGTTAAAAAATTTGTTGATTTAATGGGGGGAGAAATTGGTCTGGAGAGTCAAGAAAATCACGGAACGAGCTTCTGGTTTACGATTCCTTTCACCAAACAGGAAAAACAGCAAGGTCTCCTGGCGAAACAATGGGCAGAGTTCCATGAAATACGAACACTAGTGGTCAGTAATAAATCAGCAATTCGCTTCATTTTGGTCGATTATTTAAAAAGTTGGAACTGTTCTCCTGTTGAAGTAATGAGTGGAAAAGAAGCCCTTTATTGCATTGAAGAGTCCCATGATACTGGTACCCCTTTTGATTTGTTGCTGATTGATGTGGAGATGCCCGCAATGGATGGCTTCGAGTTGGCCCGTCAGATTAAAAAAATACAATCCACCCGAGTCCCCATCATTGCAATTGCTTCTGCAGGCAGAAGAGGGGATGGAGAAAAATGCAAATCAGTCGGAATCCAAGGGTATCTGACCAAACCCATCAGACAGGAAGAGCTTTCCCAAACCATCCTTGCAGTGCTTACAGCTCCTGAATCGGAGCAAAACAACCCTGTCTTGATCACTCGACATACCATTGCAGAAGAGAATGAAAATGACTATCAAATTTTGCTGGTCGAAGATTACCCAACGAACCAAAAAGTAGCTATGGCCCATCTCCGAAAAGCTGGATATCAAGTCGATTTGGCGGAAAATGGCCAACAGGCTTTAGAAGCCTATCAAAAGAAAGCCTATGATCTGATCTTGATGGATGTGCAAATGCCAGTGATGGATGGTTATCAGGCCACACAAATGATTCGGAAACTGGAACAGGAATCGGCTGGAGAGCTTGCACACTTAGATAGGCTCAGCAGAATACCAATTCTGGCTATGACCGCCCATGCCATGAAAAGGGATCAAGAGCGGAGCCTGCAAATGGGAATGGATGCCCACATTTCCAAACCATTGAGGAGAAATGAGCTTTTGGCTATGCTCGAAAAATGGCTTTCTCTGACTGCAAAATCCAAGCAAGAATTTCCTGAAAAACAGGCACTGCCATCGAAGTTTATAGTAGAACCACACCATCTGCAAAGTCAAAAACAGTCCATCTATTTGGGGGAATTCCTATTCAGAAACAACCAGGATATTCTCTCCTATCTGAAAAGTTCTCGCCTTTTTGTCCATTTACCGGAAAAGCTCCTACAACAGTTGGTTCCTTTATCAGAAGTCAACAATTATCAAGAAGGAACTGCGTTGTTGGAAGAAGGGAAGCACAACACCAAGATTTTTTTCCTGATGGAAGGCACAGTGGGTGTATATGCTGGCGGAGAACCAATTTTAAAATTGAAACGCAAAGGCGATATTTTCGGAGAAATGAGTGTTATCGGCAATACACGGTGTACTGCTTCTGTCATTACAGAAACACCTGTTCAGGTTTTCACGATTCGTGCTCAGGAAATTGGAAAATATTCAGACGTGGATTCCGATACGCTGCATCATGCGTTTTATCGATTGTTCGCCATGATGTTGACAGAGAAATTGGCCATTACGACTCAAAAAGCCAAGCAGTATGAAACAACCAACCGTTTTCTGGAAAACACCAAAACAGAATTGCAGCATGAAGTCAATGAACGGAAACTGGCAGAATCGGCCTTGAAAAAATCCAATGAGAAGTTGGAAGACCGAGTCGAAAAACGGACCTTCGAGTTAAAAATTGCTAAAGAACAGGCAGAATTAGCCAGTGAAAGTAAATCCCAATTTGTTGCCAACATGAGCCATGAAATCAGAACACCTCTCAATGGAATCATTGGTATGGTGGAACTGATCAAAGATACTCATCTCGATGAAACACAACAAACCCTGGTTCATGCCATGAATCAGGAAGCCAATTCTCTGCTGGCCATTATCAATGAAATTCTTGATTTTTCAAAAATAGAAGCAGGCAAACTGGAACTGGAAGAAATCCCCTTTGACTTGCAGGTATTGACGGAAGACATCTACAGTAACCTGGGCTTCATCGCTGAGCAAAAGGGTTTGAATTTTAAGTTTTCTTTATTGCCAGATGTCCCCACTCAATTGATCGGTGATCCAGGGAGGCTGCGACAAATTTTTTATAATCTGGTCGGTAATGCTATTAAATTTACGGATGAAGGAGGAATACACATCCTGGGTGAACTGTTGGATGATCTCGGAGAAGAGATCAAACTTTCTTTCATGATCGAAGACACAGGAATTGGGATTCCTCCCGAAAAACAAAAGACGATCTTTGAGAGTTTCACCCAAGCTGACGGTTCTGCTACCAGAAAATATGGAGGAACTGGCTTGGGAACCACCATCGCTAAACAATTTACTGAATTGATGGGAGGCCAAATTTGTCTGGAAAGTGAGGTAGGACAAGGAAGCACATTTTGGTTTACAGGTATTTTCCGTAAACAAACACAGCAAACAACTCCCCAACCCAAGGAAGAAATAGACCTGAGTCACATAAAAGTTTTTCTAATCGACAACAATCGAACCCATCGCTTCATCCTCAGTGAATATTTAAGAGAATGGAATTGTTCGTTCATCGAAGCAGGAGATGGCAAAGAAGCTTACTCTATCATTCAAAATTCCAACCCATCCTTTGATTTAATCATCGTTGCTGTAGAAATGCCGGAAATGGGTGGATTTGACCTGGTGGATCGAGTCAAACAAGTGGAACAATTCAGAAACATCCCCGTCATTGCTTTTGCGTCAGCCGGTAGAAAGGGGGATGGGAAAAAATGCCGGGAAATGGGAATCAATGGATATCTCACCAAACCCATTGATTCCGCAGATCTGTATCAGATCATCAACGACGTTTTGAGGATGGTCGCAGAAAAGAAAGAGCCAGGTGATCCCATCCTGGTGACCCGGCACACTATTGCAGAAAACAAGGAACACCGTTATCAGGTACTGCTGGTAGAAGATTATCCAACCAACCAGAAAGTCGTCATGGCTTATCTCAGTCAAACGGGATATCAAGTGGATTTGGCGAAAAATGGCCAACAGGCGGTGGAAGCTTATCAACAAAAAACCTATGACTTGGTTCTGATGGACATCCAAATGCCGATCATGGATGGTTACGAAGCTACCCAAAAGATTCGGGAATTGGAAGCAGAGCGTCGTCAGGCAGAAAGCCAGGGAGCCGGAGCTTCTGAGGACTCTACCAGAGTTCCCATTATTGCGATGACGGCCCATGCCATGAAAAGTGACGTGGAACTGTGTCTGGAACAAGGTATGGATGATCACATTGCCAAACCCTTGAGGAGAAAAAAACTGCTGATGCTGACAAAAAAATGGCTTTCCTCTCGTCCCAGAGTAGGAGGCACTGCTGAAGACCATCCCATCCATTTTAAACAGGCTCTTGATGAATTCGAAAAAGATGAAAAATTATTGAGAGAAGTGCTGGAGGAATTTTTAGAAAATGTTAGAATTCAAATCAAAACCATACAGCAAGCAATATCAGAGGGTGATACGGAAATCATCCAAAAAGAAGCCCACTCCATCAAAGGTGGAGCTGCCAACCTGACAGCCACCCCACTTTCTGAGGTAGCTTTCGAGCTAGAAAAAAATGGGACCTCTGCCAATTTAGATCAATGTCGCACTGCTCTGGAAAAGCTTAAAACAGAGTTTCATCGTTTGGAAGTTTATGTAAAAAGGAGATATTCATGAAAATACTCATTGTGGATGATGAGTTGGTCAGTAGAAAAAAAATGGAAAAAATCATGGGAAACTTTGGGGAATGTGAGGTGGCCGAAAATGGTCAGTGGGCCACGGCTGCTTTTAAAACTGCTTATCAGTCCGGCACTCCTTTTGATTTGGTGACCCTCGATGTGGAAATGCCAGGAAAAGATGGAACTGAAGTTTTATTTGAACTGAGAGAGATTGAAGAAGAATTTGTGGTTCCTCGACATTTGCAGGCAAAAGTGTTGATGGTCACGGCTCATTCTGACAAAGACACCGTCATCACCAGTATTCAAGCCGGCTGTGATGATTATGTGGTCAAACCATTCAACCGAGAAACGGTTGTGGAAAAACTGAACAAACTAGGCTTCAAGGTCAATTGATCCACAAGAATGCCTCTGTATCTCCGTCACGAACTGTTTCCGATGCATTCCAAGACTCGAAGACCATTGCAAAAAAAACAGGATTATCTCTGGAAAAAGTTGAAAATATTCTGAAATGAAAGTTCAGACAATTTTATTTGCTTGATGCATCATGTTGATAAATCAGCAATATAAGACAGGGTTTCTGGATGATTCTTAACTAAGTGTAATAAGGTGATTGCTTGCTCATTGGGTTTACTTCGTCCCTGTTCCCAGTTTTCTAAAGTCCTGCTTGACGTATGCAGATATCTTGCAAAAACTTGCCTGGACATATTGAACTGATCTCTAATGTTTCTGATTTCACCAGGTGTTATGGTCAACGCGGTAGGTTGTGCAATTTGATGGGTTCTCAATGTCAATTGGCCCTCATCATGCTTTTTGGCTTCTGATAAAGCTGTGTGTAGCTCGTCAAATAAATTACGTTTGTTCATTGCGCCATGTCTCCACAAATACTTTGAGTTGTTTCTTTTCAGTTGGTGTTAAGTCGGTCACTTCATTTTTGCTAAAAATAGTCAATAAGTAAAATCGGCTCTTTGCATCCAAGAAATAATAGATTATTCGAACACCACCTCTTTTTCCTTTGTTTTTCGTTCCAAAGCGGACTTTTCTTAAACCTCCAGTTCCTTGGATTACCGTACCAATTTTAGGTTGAGCCAACAGAAGTAGTTGTAGTTCTCTAAAACCACCTTCCGATAAGTAATTTGGTCGGAGTTTCTCAAATAGCTTCGACTCTACAAATAGTGCATTCATAATTTTATGAATACGTGAATTGCGTATAAAAAGCAAGAAGCGATTATGATTGTACCAACAAATGGGATAAGGTATTGAAATTAGCAACTCCCCCTATACAACACTTTCATTTTGTGGTATCAACTCGGAAATAAGGAATCAGTATTCAATTGAGGAATAATATTTTATTCCATTTCTCTCCCGAACTCTCTGCGTCTCTGTGGCAAACATATCTGAAAAAGACCATCACCATGAAAATCCGCATCTTTATTTCCTATTCCCACAAGGATGAGGCCCTCAAAGAAAAGCTCATCACCAGTTTGGCTAGATTGGAGCGTGAAGAACTTATCGAAAGCTGGCATGATCGTCAAATCACCGCAGGCTCTGAATGGAAAGGTAAAATTGATAAAGCTCTGAATGCGGCTAATCTGATTTTGTTGTTGGTCAGTCCTGATTTTATAAACTCTAAATATTGCTATGACATCGAAATGAGGCGTGCTTTGGAACGTCAATGGGCTGCAAAAGCCAAAGTGATCCCGCTTATCCTAAGGCCTAGCGATTGGAAAAGCACTCCGCTTGGACAACTTCAAGTACTTCCAAAAAATGCAAAACCTGTCACAAGATGGAAGGACCAAGATGAAGCATTTCTTGAAGTGGTGCAAGGCATGCGTGATGCTATTGAGGAATTGAAAAAAATCGCTTTATCTGAGCAAGACACAGAGTTGGAAGAACTGATTGATGAGCTGTGTCCCTTAATCCTAGAGCAAACTGCCACGATCTGGCTAACCTTGCCAGAAGAAGAACCAGAAGAAACTTTGGAAAAACAATTGAGAAAAATAGGAAAGCGCAAAGCCGTTGCCTCGGGAACTGCTGTGTTTCGCTCATTTGAGGAAGAATTGACTGAAATGATCAAGCTCCTGTTTCCTTTTGAATATGAAGTTGCGGCTCATATTGCCGTCGCTCAGGCCATGATTCACATTTTTGAAAACCATCCCTTAACCCATCAGCAAATCGAGGAGCAGAAACGAGAACCCAGCAATTTATTGAATCAGTTGAGACCTCATGCTCCACCTGATTTCAACGCACGTCAGGATCCTACACAGACTAAATTATATGAATCGGTTTTGTTGCAACTACTGGAGCTGAGCATTGACTTACTGGAAGCCTTGCCCACCTGGAATCAAGAAAATTTATTGGGATTGTTGAAAAACCATGAAGTCTTGCTGAGAGGCTGCCGACGTGTTTTGGAAGAAAAAAAACGTTTGATCGAGTCCCACAGTCAGGATATCGGAGGACAGTGGGAGCGTGAATTTCGCAGTGTGATTGCCCGACGTTTTGATGTCTTGAATCTGTTTGGGGTTGATGTTTCCAAGGAAGCGAAGCGACATCAATTGAGTGTAGCTTACATTGCTTTGGCCATGGAAAATATAAGCGACAGCGATGATTTACAACTTGGGGAAAGTTTGCCAGCCCAAACACTCTTACTGAAACATCCCCGTATGGTCATTCAAGGGATTGCGGGGCAAGGAAAAACAACCTTGCTGCAATGGATCACCGTGATGTGTGGCCGCCAACAATTTAAACAGCCTTTGGAAAACTGGAACAGCAAGATTCCATTTTTTGTTAAGTTGAGAGTGCAACTCAATCAAGGACTGCCCAAATATCAGGAGCTGCCAATCCTGATGACTCCAGAGATCCGCCTGGATCAACAACACGATAAATGGACTCAGAAAGTACTACAAGAAGGTCGGGCCATTGTGATGGTCGATGGTTTGGATGAAGTGCCTAAAGAAAAACGAGAGGAAGTGCGGGAATGGCTGGAATTCATGTGTGGGCATTTTTCAGAGAATCATTTTATCCTCACTTCCCGTCCGGCAGCTTATGAAAAAGCCTGGTTACAATCCCTTGATTTTGTGGAAATGGAATTACAGCCAATGGACTTCTATGCTTTGCAACAATTTATTGATCATTGGCACCGGGCAGTGTCGCTGGCGATTGCTCCCGATCAACCAGACTTACTGGCAAAAAATGCGAAAAATATGTTGCAGGCAATGAAAGAAAAGAAATCGCTCCGTACTTTAGCTCAAAATCCTTTGTTGTGTGCCATGATTTGTGCTTTGCACCATGACCGCCATGGCGTGTTACCCAGTAAAAAAACGGAGATCTACGAATCGGCCATTAGCATGCTGCTTGGCCGGAGAGACTTGGAGCGCAAGGTAGAACATCGGGATCTTCGACTGGAAAAACTGGACTATACCGATAAACGGGTATTTTTGAATCACATCTCCCGTTGGATGATGTTTAATGAACAACCGATGATCCAGAGAAAAGATTTTTTAGCCCGCCTGCAAGAGAAAATCGATCTTGTGAAGGTAGTCCGTGAGAATCAGTTATCGGCTCAAGAACTGTTGGAATATTTTTTAGAACGTAGCGGGTTGTTGCGGGAAGATGTACCCAATCAAATCGATTTTGTCCATCGCACTTTCCAGGAATACATGGCAGCCCAATCCTTTGTTGATGATAATTCTCATCGCTTTTTGTTGAAACAAGCAGGAAACGATCAATGGAATGAAATCATTGAGCTAGCGGCTGGATTGTTTCCTCCTCAAATTGGCAATGAATTTGTGACTTTTCTATTGAAAATAGCTGAAAAAAATCCTCAACGGGCAGGACGGTTGTATATTCTGGCAATGGGATGTTGTGAAACCCTACCGCAGGTTCATCCCAAATTGCAAAAAACGGTTGAACAAAAAATTAAAGCCATTGTCCCTCCTCGTACTACAGAGGCTCGTGCGACTTTGATCAATGCTGGAGAAATCGCGATTCCCTTTCTTGCCCGAAAACCCAAACGTCCTCTCAAGGATGACCTTTATTGTGTAATGACACTAATCCAAATGAGGAATGAAACAACATACCCTGTCTTGCTGGAATATCTGGAGATTTCTCAATCGGTTTATGCTAAAAACATGGCTTTCTTGTTGAGAAGAATAAACCGAGAAGCCATCTTGCAGTCCGGTTTAGTGGAACTGATCTTAAGAAAAGGTACCCATCACTATCCATTGCCTATCTTGGAAAGTCTGGTTGCAGCTACTGTTGATTTTCGACTCTATGAAAACATTCCAGAAAAACAGCTCCATTTTTCGGAGGAGCCTTTCGAGATGGGCCTGATTCAAAACTTTGACTGGTATGTCCCGCCGAATAAGCAAAATGCCTTTGTATTTCACCTGAAAGATTGCCAGTTTCTACCTTCCATTAAACATCTGGCAGGAAGTGAAGTCGTGATTGACACAATTACTCTAAATGATATTCCCACCTTACAAGAATACTATCAACTTCGAATCAAATTGAACAAACTGGACTTTCCTATTACTCCCGAAACCCTTCTCTCTTTCCGGAAATGCAATCAACTTCAAATTAAATTGGACGAACTTGATCTTTCAGGTGAAAAGATCGATGAATTGTCTTTTTTAATACACTTCCCCCAATTGCAAACTCTGCATGTTTATGACGCCCAAGTGAGCGATTTGAGTCCGCTGCAAAAATGCACTCAATTGAAAGAACTGAGTGTTTCTAACACCCAAGTGAGCAATTTGAGTCCGCTTGCAAAATGTCCCCAATTGTATAGGTTGGAAGTTGATCGCACTCAAGTAAGCGATTTGAGTCCGCTGCAAAAATGCACCCAATTGAAAGAGTTGGATGTTTCTGACACCCAAGTGAGCGATTTGAGGCGGCTCGCAAAATGTTTCCAATTGTATAGATTGGAAGTTGATCGCACTAAAGTAAGCGATTTGAGTCCGCTGCAAAAATGCACTCAATTGAAAGAGTTGGATGTTTCTGACACCCAAGTGAGCGATTTGAGTCCGCTGCAAAAATGCACTCAATTGCAAAGGTTGAATGTTTCTAACACCCAAGTGAGCGATTTGAGTCCGCTGCAAAAATGCACTCAATTGCAAGAGTTGAATGTTTCTAACACCCAAGTGAGCAATTTGAGTCCGCTTGCAAAATGTCCCCAATTGTATAGGTTGGTAGTTGACCGCACTCAAGTAAGCGATTTGAGTCCGCTGCAAAAATGCACTCAACTACAAACTCTATTTATTCCTCATACCCAAGTGAGCGATTTGAGTCCGCTGCAAAAATGCACCCAATTGAAAGAACTTCTTATATCGGTGAGATTAGACACTTCTCCACTCGATGAGTTGGTTCGTCAAGGCTTAGAGATTCACGAGTGGTAGAAAAAGGAATTAATTTATATTAATCGTTCCAGCGTAATCTGTTATAAATTAAGGGACGCGGAGCGTCCAAAACTATGTTCCCACGGAGACCGTAGGAACGATTAAACGATAAATCAGGAGTTCCACCACATTGAAGCGTTCAATGGCCTTCTCGATGCGTTGCAGCCGCCGCACCAGGTCTTCCAGAAGGTAGGAAAGTCCGCCAAAGACACCAGGTGGCAAGGGTTCCGATTGATTGGAGATGAGCAGAAAGATTTGTTGGAGACAGGTCAGGTGTCGTCTCACCTGATGTAGTTTATCAATGGTTGTGAGTTTAGTCATGGTTACCTCTGTGTTTTTTTGTTGAAAATGACAGTCATACAAAAAAACCACTATCTTTCGGGGTGACCATTCCGCTCTGTGAGGTGTTTTCGGCACCATGCGTCATCTTATGATGTGGGGAAGGATGGCTTAGAGCGTCCAGTTTTCGTACTGGAATTTTGTGTTAAGTTTGGTAATAGTTTCATAGTGTTTGTCAGTACTGACAAGGATAGCATTTTTAGTGATAACAGTGCTAACAAGAATGAGGTCAATATTGTGTTGTTTCATTTGTTTTTTCTTTGACTCATCTTCTTGTTTCAGTCCCCAATAAACACGAAGTGCTTTTTTTAAATCTCCGAATATACCAGCCCCTTCTGGTGCCACAGGTAAAACAATAAAATCAGACTGTGCACGCTGAACTCGTGTTTGCAGCATTGATAATAATTCTTTTGGTGCATTTGCTCTTCCATATTCCAATTCATACAGGGTGAGAACAGAAATATATACTTCATCATCATCACTTAAAGATACTATCTTTGAATTGATGGCTTCATAATGCTTATCAGCTTCATTGTAAAAACTGGAGACAGTTTCCGAATCAAGAAGGTACCTCATACAATTATTTTTTATCGTGGTAAAACTCAAAATTTTCTCGAAAATCTTGTCTATGTTGGTGGTCTTCTTCGGTATAAGCACCAAGATTAATAGGCTCTTCTTTATTTCTTGCTACAATTTGTGCCCACTTGGAAGGTTGAGAACTTGGTGGTTGCATCTTTTTTGGTTGAATTTTAAAAATTTTTTCAAGTTCATCTATCGGTGTGGTTTCGATGATATTTGCCAACTCAGGAGAAAAATCACTTCGTTTTACCTGCATACTGCTTTGTCCTCTAGTTCGTGTTGCCGTGACAAAAAATGAATAACTACAAATAGTCTACACAAGAACTGGAGAAGACGCAAAAATTTAGTGTTGCTTCGTGTCACTTCGTGGCTAAATTATATCTAATCATCGGCGTCCCAATAAAATTGTCTGAACTATCGTAGTTCGGCTAGTTTGGAAATATCTTTAAATGCCACAAAAACTTTTTAAAATTTCGTGTTATTTCGTAGCTAAATGGCTACAACACATTAATTATTTTTTCTTTGTGTCTCCGTGACGAACTGTTTTGATCTATGATTGAGATTCGAAAAACTGAAATATTTGCTAAATGGATTGACAACTTGACTGACATACGTGCACGTGCCCGGATTTTGGTTAGAATCGAACGACTTGCAATATGACAAAAACCCAAACCACACGTTACGATGTTTCTGAACACCTACGCACTCCTGAGGAAATGGCTGCATATTTTGAAGCTTGCCTGGAAGAGGCATATGGTGATGCTGCATTTATTGCAAAAGCGTTGGGAGATATTGCCCGTGCCAAAGGGATGTCACAAGTAGCACGAGATGCGGGTTTGTCCAGAGAAAGTCTTTACAAAGCATTGTCAGGAGAGAGGAGTCCAAATTTCGATAAAATTCTTAAGGTCATTGAAGCACTTGGTTTGAAACTACATGCTGACGTAGTAGATATGAGTTAATCGTTCCAATGGAGTCCCCCATGTCATGGCTTAGAGCGTCCAGTTTTCGTACCGGAATTTCGGGTTAATTTCTGCCAAGGCTTCATATATATCATCATTGGCAACGAGTATGCTGGATTCATAGATTGCAGTGCTGGCAACGATTAAATCTATGTTGTGTTTTTTCATTGCTTTGGTCGATGTTCCTCTTGATTTACGGAGCTTGGCTTTGATTTCTCCATAAATAGAAGCAAGGTGACTACTAAGAGGGACTATTTGAAAACGTTTTTTAATGTCGTTAATAGTTGTTCTTATCTCTTGTTGTTTGTCCAGATTGGCATTGTAACAACTGTACTCTAATTCAAATAAAGTGATGTCAGAAATTTGTTTTATGTCCTCTTGAGTGAGCTTAATAAATCTTGATTTCACTGCTGCGTGTTCGTCGAATCCAGAATTATAGAGATAAGTCAGTATATCAGAATCTAAGATGTATTTCATGAAGTATACAGTAATAAATTTTAAACACCTTCATCGCCTCGGAATTCTTTAATTGCTTTTAAAATATGTTTTCCTGTTTCATGAGACATATTGAGTTGTTCTATTTCTTTCATTGCCTGTTCTCCCCATGTTTCAAAACTAGAGTTGGAAGACTGTTGATACTCTGATTGGCCTTCTTGACACTCAAGCCAGTCATGTAATGCTTCTTTTACTACCTCATTGATTGGCCTTCCCGTATTTTGAGCAATGCGTTGGAATTTTTGAAGCTCAACCCCTTCAAGAATTGTTTCAAGCATTTGGTTTTCCTCTGTCGTTAATGTTGCCATAACAAAAAGTGAATAACTACAAATAGTTTACACAAGAACTGGAGAAGAAGCAAAATTTAGTGTCGCTTCGTGGCTAAATGGTCACAATGACATCACAGGGTAGCAGAACTAAGGAAGGCGACAGAAATAACTTGCCCAAATTTACGTAGGATTTTTTTCGATTCTCAAGGCGATGAATCGTCTTCGTAATCGAACTACGTAAGCGATTCGTCAACACAGAGAATCGGAATAAAAGACAAGTAAATGGGCAAGTTATTTTTGGAGCATTCCTAAGTATTTGCGATTTTGAGAATATAGATTTCCAAATGCTTCAATTCTTCTTCCAGGTTTACCAAAGTATCCTGACTGCTTTCCAGATTCCCAGATTTGCCGATTTTCTCCAAATCAAAGGCGATACTGGAGAGACGGTTGGCAATCAGATTAGCCGCACCTCCTTTGATGGAGTGGGCTTCCCGGCCAACCACTTCACCATTTCCTTCGGAGATGGCCTGGCGGATGATATGAATCTGCTCATTGGCCTTTTCGATAAACCCTTCCACCACCTCCATCAAAAATTCGTGATCCCCCTCAAACTCTTCCAGAGCACTTTCGAAATCGATGGGAACTTCATCATTAGACGTTGCCTCAGATGATAGAGCTGGTGCAGGAATCCCTCCCGGATTTTTTTCTGAAAGCAGCCATTTGTCGATCAAAGATATCAAGTTCTCTCTTTTTAAGGGTTTGGCAATATGATCATTCATGCCGACGGCAAAGCAGCGGTCTCTTGCACTCTTCATGGCATGGGCCGTCATGGCTACAATGGGGATCTTTTGGTGAATGGCATCAGCAGTTCCATGGGAGAATTGCTCCTGC
>JANQHV010000467.1 GCA_028282505.1 SAR324 cluster bacterium
TTCAAGGGGGCTTGGATAAAGACAATATATATCAAATACAAACATTAGTTATATCTATCAAAAAAGGCTTAAAAGAACTTCAGGGGAGTTATCTTAAAGGAGTCAATCTCAGTGATGTCGATCTCAGTGGTGCTGATCTCCGTAAAGCCAATCTCATCGAAGCTAATCTCAGTAATATCAATTTCAATGATGCCGATCTCGATGATGCCGATCTCAATAAAGCCACTATGTTTTCAATAATATTTGCAAATAATGACCTAAGTAAAGTAAAGAATTTAGAAACAGTTGAACACATGGGGCCTTCTGAAATAGGAGTTCATGCCTTAGAAAGGTCCAAAGGTCAAATTCCAGAAGCATTTTTAAGAGGCTGTGGCCTGCAAGATTGGGAAATAGAGAATGTTAAATTATATCAGGATGGATTGACTGCAGCTAAGGCTACAAACATCCTTTATAAAGTTCACAATGTTCGTTTTAGTAATCCTATCATTTATTATAGTGTTTTTATTAGCTACAGCCATGCTGATAAAAATTTTGCCCAAGGATTACATGATATTTTACAGGCTCAAGGAATCCGTTGTTGGTTGGATGAGCATCAGATGTTACCGGGGGATGATATTTATGAACAAATTGATCGAGGCATTAAAAATTGGGATAAATTATTGTTGTGTTGTTCTAAAAGTTCCCTTTCAGAGAAATGGTGGGTTGACCTGGAAATAAATAAAGCATTTGAGAAGGAGCGTCAGCTTATGCGTGAACGAGGGAAAAAAGTTTTTGTCCTTATCCCCCTTGACCTAGATGGTTATTTATTGGGTGATGACTATAGCGGTTCTAAAAAAGATGAAATTGTCACTCGTATTGCTGCTGATTTTCAAGATTGGGAACAAAAACCAAATAAATTTGATCAATCAGTTAAAAAAGTCATTCAGGCGTTACGGGCTGATTCTACTGCTAGAGAGGTACCACCAGTCTCTTTAATTTAGTGTTGTTTGGGAGTGTATAATGGTTAAGAAAGTGAACAAGCTTGGGAGTTTCTTCATTGTTGTGCATTCTCATTGTATTGATAGTTCAAACCTATGCAATTCGTCAACATCAACTTCTGACAACCAAACCGAATCTTGTAATAGATTATCATTTTAACAAGGCAGGAGTTCAGATTAGCA
This sequence comes from SAR324 cluster bacterium, assembly GCA_028282505.1. Classification (GTDB taxonomy): domain Bacteria; phylum SAR324; class SAR324; order SAR324; family NAC60-12. The sequence goes on from JANQHV010000467.1 coordinate 1,161, forward strand.
TAAACAATAGTGCGTTCGGTCTAGCAATATTAAAATGGTTTACAGTTTATGCCGATAAAGAACCGCAAAACAATTAGAATTCGGTAGTAAGAGCCTTGAAGATCCCTAAAGATATCAAAACAATCTTTTTATTTCATATACCATATCTAGAGTCAATTTATTCTTCACAAGAAAGAGATGATACATTTATTATTGCTCCAGGGGAATTTGAAAAATATTTCAGAAAAAATATTGGTAGGATTACTGCGTCCGCTTGTTATTGTTCAATCCATGAAAAATGCTGGAAAGTATAATGGGTTAAAATCATTGAGGCAGATGATTCATGTAAAAATGAACTAGATAAAATCTTTGATAGTGTGGAAAAATAAGAAATCTATTAAACAAGTCAAGTGGAGTGCTGGGATGCATCGATTGATTCCCATCACCCAATTGCTATAGACGTTATGCTTTTTTGATAAAGGAAGGCATGAAAGCATTCATATGGATAGTTGGTTTAGTGTTCTTAACGTTTTCCATCACTTTTGATTTCAAGAAGTATACCTTCCAATTTCAGACTTTAAGTTGGTTTATCAATTTAAGGGCATTAGGTTTGTCTGTTTTAATCAGCTTTGTGTTTACTTATTTTTTCTCCTATACGCCACAAAAAAAACGATTTTTAATTTCCAATCTCTCAAGTATCTTCAGAAATCAAGAAACGAAGATTGATTTTTTGCAGAATCAGGAAAAATATTGTTGTTGGGCAGTTATTTTTATTCAATTTATTGACTTGATTATTTTGTTCAAAAACTTAGACGATGCTACTGCATTTGGACCCGCAATGGCTGTATTTATAGTAGCAACATTGTATAGTTTACTTCTTATATTTCTAAGCTTTAAAGTAATAGAGAGCTTTTGAAGAATATCTAGAATATCATAAAATTAGCATAACAATAAAAAAGTTAGTGCAATTGCTCAAGATCAGGGATTTTTAGAAGAGATGATCATCGAAGCAAGTCAATTAGTTGAAAGCCCTTAAAATATTGGAGAACAATCACATTCACACAGACCTGGAACCCTGAGCTTTTTACCAGTTTTTGTTAGATTTCAAGTCGCTCGCTTTTTCCACACTATGTGGAAGGTGCCTTGTGGTTTTGAACACACGATTCATCATTTGATCGAAGAAGAGTTGGATCTTTTCATATTTGAATGTAGTACTTATGAAGTTATTTCCATTTGAAAAATTATTTCAATCTCGCAAATCAATTTGGATAATCAGTGCTGCTGGTGTGTTGCTGGTTGGTTTGATTGTTTTGTTTTTTTATTTGTATAATCAACTGCAAGACGATTCAGGACTCGCTAGAACAGCAGAGAAGCAAGGATTGAGTTATAAAGAAATACGGAAGCTGCTCAATCAATACACTGGGCAATCAGGCTCTTACAAAGGATCGGGTTCGGGGCTCTCCAGCAGTAAAACCAATCAAAATCAGGCAGTGCGTGTGCTGGGCGGGCTTTTTGTCTTACTGGTTTTAATGGGGATTGTCATCGCTATCATCGTCTTTGTGGGCAAGAAAAAACGGTGATCGTCTCCCTCTCTTCTTCCTCTCCGGTCTGAAATATACGAAAACTATGGATTCTCTCCATAGACTCTTTCGAAAATCCCTCTTTCAAGAAAACTTTGATTACTCTCCTTTTTACTTTTACCAGGGTAATGTGGTAGGGCTTAGTAGATAGGAACATTTACTTTGAAGAACAGTATCGACTAAAGAGGAGTTGAGTGGTGATAGAGGCATTGAATGAATTTCTGAAGAATCTTATCCAGACGATTTCTCAACCTGCAAATTGGAAGGTCGCCGATTATATTGCTTTTGGAGCTTTGTCTTTAGCGTTGATTGGTACATTGTTCGGAGTTACCAAATATTTATTCAAGTTCTTCAATTGGATTCAAGCCAAAATCCAAAAACATTCCGCTCAAAAGCATATCTCGTCTTCTTTCTATCCCAAAGAAGATATACAACGAGCCACACGCTATTCCGGTATGGGATACAAAAAGTCGTCGCAGGTCAAAGTGTCTAATTAGACACTTTGTCTTTGACACTTTGTCTAATTAGACACTTTGACCTGCCAGTTCCCCTTTCTTACTTTCTCCTCTAGTTCCAATGTAAGTTATTGTTATCATTATCTTTAATATTTTTAATTTTTATTTTTAAATAATGGCATCATCGTTGCGAAATAGACTATCAAATGCGTAACGCGTCCTCTCCATTTTGGGTTATATCTCAAGCGGATTGGAGCTATCCCTGAAAAACACTATGGAAACTTAATGCTGAATGAGGTGACAATGAATCAAGCTGAAATCACGATTCAAGAAATGACATTGGCTATGGAGATCACTGCTCGTGAAATTATCGTAGACCTGCTGGAACCCGGTCAGGAAATGATAGAGATCATGATGATGGAGGAAGCCGTTCGTGAGATGATAGTAGGTATGATTTAGACTAAATCCGTATCAATCTCTTCCTTGGAAGCGTAAATAGAAACCAACTGATCCAATTGGGTGGTTTCAAACGTTTTCAGCAAAACGGGAGAATCGACCAGCAAACAGAGGCGGTGTCCCTCTTCCGCAAGATCTTTGAGGGTCCACATGATGGTCACAATCTCTTGACTGGCAATCCAGTCCAGCAAAATCAAAAATACTTTTTCCTGGAGTTTGCGGTCCAGCCGTTTCCTCGATATGACATCGATTTGATTTTTTGTCGTGTACAATGAGAGAGGTTTTTCAGAAATTTGAGGCAAATTTATCGGGTTAGACTTTTTGCTTTCAAATGAGATTTCAACGCAGTTTATGATGAATTTTGAGAAAGGAGAGGTGGGTTTTTTACGCTCCCCCTAAATTGATTTTTTTAAAATTATTTGACCCTCAGGATCAGTAATGGACCGTCTGGGACAATCGCCCAGCGGGCATCCTGTCCAAATCGGTCCAATAGCTCAGTGATGGCTTGGTCGAGTTGTGGTACAGGCTGAAAGTGAAAGCGTTTGAGGGTGCCGGTATCAATTCCTGTGGTATGGATCCAAATTTCGTTTTTTAACATCACTTGATAGATTTCCTGGGCACACCACTGATCCGGGATAAAAAATTCTTTCTTCATCACTTTTTCGAGAAAAACTTGGGGGGTGGTGGCGTGTTCGAAAACCTCCCGGTATTCGTCACTGCCGAAACCTTCCTCACATTCAGACGCAATCAGAATCACACCACCATCACGAGTGGCACCAGCTACCCCGGAAATCCCTTTGGCGGTCTGATATAAATTGCAATCGAGAGGTGCTCCAGCATTGGTGGTGACGACAAAATCGAGTGGTTCGTCCAGTGTTCGAACACAATGACGGGAGAGGAATTCCACACCAGAGAGGTGAGCCTGGATCGGGTGCCCAGAGAAGACTCCAGTGACTTGTTTGCTGGTGTCCAGGGTCACGTTGACGATGAAATCGGCGCCGGCCTGTTTCATGATCTCCAATCCGGCTTCATGGAAAGGATTCCCTTCCAGCAACCCATAGCAGGTGTGTGGATGTGCCACCATCTCCGGCCCATGCATGAACTCCAGCGTATTCACCGAGGAAATCCCCGGTAGAATCGATTTGCGTCCTCCTGAAAATCCGGCCCACATGTGTGGTTCGATAAATCCAGTCAGGATTTTCAGATCAGCAGCCAGGTAGTGTTTATTGACCAGCGCCGGTACACCTTCTCCAATATGTCCAACCAGCATCATATCGTCCTGGTTCTTGGAGAAGTGATTGACGATGCGGTAGGCTCCAGCAATCTCTTTGCCGACCAGACGCTCCAGTTCTTCTCCCTCATTGGGACGATGAATTCCAGTAGCTACCAGAATCGAGATTTTGCTGGAGGGAATGCCTGCCTCCTCCAGATTCTGAATAATGACTGGCAGTAACAAAGAATTGGGCACCGGTCGGGTGATGTCACTGATCACAATGACAGCATCAGTTTTACCCTGGGCCAGCTCACCGAGAGGTTGGGACTCGATTGGTTGGACAAGTGATTGTCGGACTGCTTCTTCTGGAACCGGCAACGCTTCGGCTTCTTCTGGATAGAGAATACCAACAAAATTTGACGTTTCTGGAAAATCTAAATCCAATCCGGTCACACCATATTTAAGATGAGCATGCATCATTCTACCCCCTTCAATAAGTCAAAAATTTTAAAAAAGGGGACAGATTTATTTTTAAATTTGTGAATTTAATTTTGTGATTCCATTCTCACGTATCTAATGTTCTCACACTCTGACTGCATAAAAATAAATCAGTCCCGTTTTTTTATAAATAAATTGTTCCTTTGACGGTCAATACCGCATGACCTGCAATACGGACTCTCTCTTGATGAGCTTGGCAAAACAATTCACCGCCACGGTCTGAAATTTGTAACGCATGTAACTCCGTTTTCCCCAGCTTTTCTGTCCAGTAAGGAGCCAGTGTGCAATGAGCTGATCCTGTGACAGGATCTTCTGGGATACCAGCTTTCGGAGCAAAAAAACGAGAAACAAAATCAACGTTTTTGCCAGGAGCGGTTATAATCACTCCTCTTCGATCTAGTTGGATGAGTTGTGTCATATCCGGCTGCAAAGCCTTGATATCTTCTTCGTTCTCATAGATTGCCATATAATCGTCAGCCGCCTGAACTTCCAATGGTTCTTTGCCAAGGCCCGCAATCAAATGCTGGGGTGCATCAACTGGAGCACCCGGACGTGCCGGAAAGTCCATAACGAGTTGAGAATTTTTTTGGTTGACAGTCAATTTTCCGCTTTTGGTTTGAAAAACAACCGAATTGGCAGACGGTGCCAGGTACTCAAAAACGACGAATGCTGAAGCCAATGTGGCGTGTCCACACAAATCCACCTCGATTGCCGGAGTAAACCAGCGCAATTCATAGTGGCTTTCTTGTTGAACTAAAAAAGCGGTTTCAGAAAGATTGTTCTCTCTCCCAATGGCTTGCAGTGTTGTATCATCCAACCATTCCGTCAAAGGGCATATTGCGGCTGGATTGCCAGCAAATTTTTTCTTGGTAAACGCATCTACCTGATATAAAGGAATTTCCATATTCGTTCAGTTCAATTTTATATGGTAAGTTTTGTAAGTGGTGATCAGCACAAACTTCTTGCCAGTTCATTGCTTTTCCTTCACTACATGATTGTAGAATATGTCAGAATTTTCCTAGTCTATAAGAGATCTTCCCCTTCCACAAGATATTAAAATTTGCAACTTGAGTCAATCCCCTCTTCATAAATTCATCGCTTATTTTTCTCCGTCATCCCATCTGTTTTCTCTAGTAATAGAAATCCATTCTTATTCCTTGTGTTTCTGCTTTGTTTTCCATATGGTTTGCAAGTTACTTCAATTCTTGCATTAGGATAGGCATAATAATTATCAACAGTGGCCATGAAAATTCCAGATTACGAAATCACCGAACGGCTTTACGAAAGCGAACACACACTCATTTATCGTGGTTACCGTAAAAGAGATAAACAGTCGGTCATTTTGAAATTCCTGAAAAAAGAATATCCGACAGCAGAAGAATTGGCACGATTCAGAGGCGAATATGAAATAACAAGTCATCTCCGGTTTGAGGGAATTGTGAAAATTCACAGTTTGGAAAAGGTGGAGAACACATTGGTTTTAGTAGAAGAAGATTTTGGTGCTCAATCTTTGAAAGACTTTCTGGCGTCCACTCACCTGGAATTGGAAGATGCCTTATCATTGGCAATTCGGGTGACAGAAATTCTGGAATTCATCCATCAACAGAATTTGATTCACAAAGACATCAATCCTGCCAATATCGTATGGAATTCCACAACCGATCAAATCAAAATCATTGACTTTGGCATTTCGACAAGACTCTCCCGTGAGATGCTGGCAGTCCGTAATCCCAGCGCTTTGGAGGGAACCCTGGCTTATATGTCCCCAGAACAAACCGGGCGGATGAATCGGGCAGTGGACTATCGTACCGATTTGTATTCTCTGGGAGTGACCTTGTACGAGTTGTTGGCAGGACAGTTACCATTTCAGACAAAAGATCCTCTGGAGTTGGTACACTCTCATCTTGCTCAAAAGCCGCTCCCTCCCCATGAAGTCAATCCTGACATACCCCTCCCGCTTTCTGAGATTGTTTTGAAGCTATTGGCCAAAATGGCAGAAGAACGCTACCAAAATGCATTGGGACTCAAAGTCGATTTACAGAACTGCCTGGATCAGTTCCGTGCGACGGGAACCATTTTTCCTTTTGAATTAGGACAGCAGGTGATTTCTGACAAATTCCAGATTCCTCAGAAGCTCTATGGCCGGGAAGAGGAAATGGAAATATTGATGAACACTTTTGCACAAGTGAGTCAGGGTCAAACCCGAATGATGCTGGTGGCCGGTTATTCAGGAATTGGTAAATCGGCCCTTGTTCGTGAGATTCACAAACCGATTGTTGTCAGGCGCGGTTATTTCATTTCTGGAAAATTTGATCAATTTCAAAAAAACGTGTCCTATTCTGCCATTACCCAGGCTTTTAATGAACTGTGTCGTTATTTACTGATGGAAAGTTCAGAAATTCTGGCAAAGTGGCGGGCAAAGATTTTGGAGGCTGTGGGGCGTAATGGACAAATTGTCATTGAGGTCATTCCGGATCTGGAATTAGTAATTGGTAGGCAACCGCCTGTGGCCGAAGTGGGACCGGAAGAAACCCAGAATCGGTTCAATCTGTTTTTCCTCAGTTTTGTCAAAGCCCTGTGTAATAAAGAACACCCTCTGGTCTTGTTCATAGATGACTTGCAGTGGGTGGATACTGCTTCCTTGAACTTATTGAAAAACATCATTGAGGATAACGAATTGCGGTATTTGCTGATCATTGGTACGTATCGCAGCAATGAAGTCGATCCTTCACACCCGTTGATCATGACTGTTGATGATCTCAAAAACTCAGGGAGGACTCTCGAAACCATTGAATTGGACAATTTGCAATCAGATGATATCCACTTGATGTTGCAAGAAGCTCTATTGTGTGGGAAAGCACAAAGCCAGGCTTTGGCCGATCTGGTTTTCCGAAAGACCCAAGGCAATCCTTTTTTTACCCGTCAGTTTTTGCAAACCTTATATGAGGACAAGCTGTTACGTTTTGATTTTGAAAAAAGCCAGTGGGAATGGGATATTGAACAAATCAAGTCGCAAAACATCACGGAAAATGTGATCGAATTAATGGCAGAGAGAATGGACCGGTTGCCTCGCCCGGTGAGAGAAACATTACAATGGGCAGCCTGCATTGGTAATCGATTTCAGTTGTCTGTCCTGGCTACGGTTTGTGGGAAAAATAAAAAAGACACCTTGGGTTTGTTATGGCCTGCCATGATGGAGGAACTCCTTTTACCCCTCGATGAAAACTACCAATTTCCTGAAAGTGACAAAACGTCGTATTTCCGGTTTGCTCATGATCAGATACAGCAGGCCGCTTATGCTCAGATCAGTGATGACCAAAAACAGGCAACTCATTTAAAAATAGGCCGTTTGTTGTTAGCTCATACACCAGCCATCGAATTGGAGGAGAACCTGTTTGCTATTGTCAGTCAACTCAATGAAGGATTGGCTTGTATGGACGATCCAGAAGAAAAGCAACAGTTGGCCTCCTTGAATTTGAGAGTCGGCAAAAAAGTAAAAAACGCAATTGCTTATCCCACAGCGGTCAAACATTTCAGAATCAGCATGCAATTGCTTTCTGAAAATGCCTGGGAGCAACACTATGCCATGATATTCGAACTCCACCAGATGTGTGGTGAGTGCGAATATTTGTCAGGAGATCCAGAAGAGGCAGAAAGATTGCTGTCAATGGCTTTCAGACAGGCAAAAACCAATTTGGAAAAAGCCAAAATTTGCGATAAACAGGTGCAGCATTACATGGGGCAATCCCAAAATTATGAAGCAATTCTCAAAGGCATCGAGGCGGTGCGTTTGTGTGGTGTGGATTTCCCAGATTCCAAAGAAAAAATGTTGACTGCCATTGAAACGGGTTTTGCCCAATTGGAACAGGCATTTGAGAGCCAGAATGTGATGAATTTATTGCATGCTAAAGAAATGACCGATCCTGTCAAAAGGCAAGCCATCTCGCTTCTACCGAACATGATGTTCAGTGGATATCTGACAGGAAACTTCAATGTGTTCATGCTGAGCATTTTGAAAGGGATGGAGATCATTCTGAAGCATGGAAAAATTGATATATCGGCCTACCTCTTGTCCTGTTATGGTCTTCTCTTAACCACCCAGGGGAAATATAGTGAGGGCTATCAGATTGCCCGGTTGGCACTGGCTCTGATGGATCAATATCCCCAAGGCCGGGAAAAGGCCAATGCCTTGAATTTCATTGGTGTGTTTCTCCTTTTCTATAAAGAGCCAATTCAGAATTCGATTGAGGTGCATCAAAGGGGGGTGCAGGCTGGTTTTGAAAATGGTGAATTCATGTTTGAATGTGCTAATTTTTTCAATATTCTGGTCTTTTTGTTTGCGAAAGGCGAGGGACTGACAAATGTTTTGAACTATGCGGAAAAAACCATGCACCTGTCGGATCGTAAATTGAATTTTAACACCAGTGATGTTGCTTTTGGCTATAAACAAGCGGTCACTCTGTTACAAAACAGAGATATCGAATACACGCTGGAGCAGGAGAGTTTCTCAAAAGAACAGTGGCAACGGATCAGTACCAGTAATAGTATCAGTTTTATTCAACATTTGCGGTTTCAGAAAGAATTCTGGTATGACAACTATTCCCAAGCCCTGGAAGTGGCCAAACAGGCAGAACCGACCCTGGCAATGGTTCCTTCGTATATCATGTGTGTGGAACACTATTTTCTGCATGCATTGGTCCTGACCCGCTTGTATCCCGCTGCTTCTGACGAAGAGCAAACACTTTACCTGCAAGACATCGAAGCCAATCGGGATAAAATGAAGCTGTATGCGGACTTGTGCCCAGAAAACTTTTCTCACAAGTTTTTGCTGGTGCAGGCTGAATTGTCTCGTATCCACGGAGAAAGCCTGGAAGAGACCATGACTCTTTATGATCAGGCCATTGAGTCAGCCAGGCAAAACAACTTTTTGCAATATGAAGCACTCGCCAATGAACTGGCGGCACGGTACTGGGCTGGTCTGAACAAAGAAAATTTTGCTTCTTTTTATATGAAAAGCGCTCACCAGAAATACCAGCTCTGGGGGGCGACTGTGAAGGTGGCTCATTTGGAAAAAAGTGTCCCTCAACTGTTGTCTTCTTTCTCTGAAAAGCATGTGTCGTATGGCATGGAGCAGGAAACTTCCACTTCAACATCCAGCTTCTCGAAAAGTGGTTCCATTGTTTTGGATCTCAATGCTGTCATGAAGGCCTCTCAGGCTATCTCTGAAAACATTGTTCTGGCAGACTTGTTGAAAAAATTGATGAACATTGTGATCGAAAACGCAGGAGCCCAGAAAGGTTTTTTTCTCCTCGAAAAAGGAGATGAATTCACCATTGAAGCTGAGTATTGTACGGATGGGGGGGCAACCCATACTGCTCTAACACTGGTACCGATGTCTATCATTCATTATGTGGCCAGGACCAAAGAAGCAGTGGTTCTGGATGAGGCGTCCACGGATGAGCGTTTTATCACGGATTCCTATATCATCAACAATCAGCCTAAATCGGTTTTGTGCCATCCGGTCCTCCATCATGGCCAGTTGATGGGAATATTGTACTTGGAAAATAACCTGGTCACGGGCGCATTCACTGTCGAACGTCTGGAAGTGCTGAAAATTTTATCGTCTCAGACCGCAATTTCGCTGGAAAATGCAACACTCTATGCCACCCTGGAAGAAAAAGTGGTGAGACGTACCAGGCAACTGGAAGAAGTCAATACCAAAATGGTGGAAATTGCTCATCAAGCCGGTATGGCGGAGGTGGCTTCCAACATTCTCCATAACATGGGAAATGCCTTGAATAGTGTCAATATTCCGGCAAATTTGATGCAGGAAGAATTGAATCAGTCACACATTGCTTCACTCACCAAAGCAGCGGACCTCTTACAGAAACATCAGCACAATTTGTCAGCGTTTTTATCCAGTGATGAGAGAGGAAAAAACTTTCCTGAGTACCTGGAGCAGCTCTCCCTGTTATTGGTGGAAGAAAAACAATCTCTGCAAAACCATCTGACTCGTTTACTCCAAAACCTGGCTTACATCAATGAAATTGTACGGCTGCAACAATCCTACACGGGGGGAACTACCCTGGAAGAATCCCTGTCTTTGTCCATGCTGGTCGAAGATGCGATTCAAATGCAACAGGAATCGTTGCGGCAACATGAAATCCGTATCACTCGACACTTTGAAGACGTCCCTCCGGTTCAAATCAGCAAACACAAAACTATCTTAATCCTCACCAATTTGTTATCCAATGCCAAGGATGCCCTCATTGCCGGACACGTTCGTGATAAGGAGATTCAGATCAGAATTGAGAAAACAAAGAACCATCGAGTGCAGATCCACGTTTGTGATAATGGGATAGGCATGGATACCGAAACCTTGGAAAGATTATTTCGGCATGGATTCACGACCAAAAAGACAGGTCATGGTTTTGGCTTGCACAGTAGTGCCAATGCCGCTCAACAGATGTCAGCCTCTCTGACCGCACAGAGTGATGGTATTGGTCATGGTGCTACCTTCATCCTGGAAATTCCTTACCAGCTTTGAATCCAAGAAGCTGCTACAGATACTGAAGGCCGTATCGACGAATCGCCGCTGAGGCGTACCGGTCCTACACAGAGAGTACAGGGAAAAATAATTCATCAACTCTGAAATTGATGTAAGAATCCATTGGAAAATGTGACAGAGTAAGGAGTGAGCTGTTCCATTTCTCCAAATTTGTCAAAAAACTTCATCAAAAAGGTCACCATGAATCATTTTAACTATGCAAAACATGTGATGAACATACCGTATGTGTTGTTCGTTGTTCTCGTTTTTCTAGCACCGGCCACCGTGTTGGGATATGAAGCCTGGGAGAGTAATCCCCAAATGGAAGTTTCCCAAAGCAAAGCGAAGATTAAATTACGGGGGAAAATCAAGGAAATCCCTGTATTTCATGTGACCCAGGAAAATTGCATCTTCACCGAACCGGAAATCAGTCCAGACAAATGGACGAATCGTACCTACAAACAGGCAGAATGTGTGACCTTGCGCAACCAGAGAGTTCGTGAGTATAGCGATGGAAAAAATCCTCCTGCAGAAACCAAACTGTTCCATGTGCCTGCCAATGAGTATTTTAAAGTGAGGATGACCATCAGTGAGAAAATGACCAATCGGCGTGGAGAGCAATTTGGCTTTCAAATCGTTAAAAAAGGAGAAGGTGATAAGACAGTATTCATTGTAGGAGGATGGAAGGTTGGGGAATCCAAGACCACCAAAGCCATCAAGTTGAAGCCAGGCAAGTATTACTGGCGTTGCCCTCAAAATCGGACTCCCTGGTATGGGATGATTGCTGAGTGAACTTTGTTCATGAGTCATGCTTAGCCACGAAATGACACGAAGAACCACTGAATTTTAAAAATCGGGCTTGGTCATATTCTCGGCCAGTTGCACAAAAACAATTTCCTCTCCTTGCTAAGGAGGGGTCGGGAGATTGGATGTACCATTTTGTCAAAACGTTGCACTTGCTAGGAGTGGGTCTCCTGGCATTTGTGTTATTAGGGCAGGCCTTCCTTAACCGTTTTTCCGAGACAGAGCAGGAACAAAAAATTTTGCAGGCTCTGCGACAGAACATCCAGTACATTTTTTATGCAGCGTTAGTGCTGTTGATCACCAGCGGCTTTTATCTTGGTTTTTCCTTTGGTCTTTTTGACAGTGCCGATGACTTATGGTTATATTATAAACTAGGGTTGACACTACTCTTCATTTTATTATTGATGTGGGCGCAGGGGGGTTCTAAAAAAATGACGTCCTTCAGGAGAAAAAAATGGACGTGGTGGTTTATCTTTCTTCTCTATTGCTCTTTATTGTATATCCCCGTTGCCAAACCACACTTTTTCAATAAACCTCTTATTTTGTTGGAAACTATCGATAGCCCCAGTGATACGGAAGAGGTCGAAGAAATTGAAGAAGTGGAAGAGGTCGAAGAAATTGAGGAGATTGAAGAAACCGAAGACGTGAAGTAATTTTGGATAAGGAAGGCGACAGAAATAACTTACACGAATTTGCGCAGGATTTTTTTCGATTTTTAAGGCGATGGATCGTCTGCGTAGTCGAACTACGTGGGCGATGCG
>JANQHV010000524.1 GCA_028282505.1 SAR324 cluster bacterium
AGCGATGGTAGGCTCGTTTGAAACTGTCAAGGGACATGGGGCAGCCACCGGCAAAACGGGCGATTTTAATTATTCTGTCGCGGTCGCCTCGTTTAAAACCGAAGGGTTCTCCATCGCGAATGATCGGAACGACGACATTGCTCATGGTGGCAATACATCAGAAGAAGATGGTACTGAAAACCAGACACTGTCCGCCAACGTGGGTTATGAGTTCGCCAAGGATCATGAAATTTCCTACATTGCCCGGCAAATCACCTCAAAAACGGATTTAGACTCATGGAGTTCTGGGTCGGCTGGGGATCAATTTATGTTTGATCCAGTGACCTTTCAATCGGTGCCAGTGCCTGATGGCAAAAAAAAGCAGCGAGTGGATAACAAACTCACCATGCACGCTTTGAAGCTGGATAACGCGTTCTCCGAAAACAAGTTCCAATCTTCCCTGATGATCAGCAAAACGGAAAAAGACAGGGATGGTTTTGATGAGGAAGGAGACACCTATTATGAATATACGGGAAAAACTCAACAAATATCCTGGCAAGGCACCTTTCATCTTCCAATGAATAGCCTGACCTTCGGCGCTGATCAATATGTTGAGTGGATGGAAAGCTTAGATATCGATGAAGTATCAGCGATGACAAATAGCGCTTGGGTACATGATCAATTGTTTTTGCTGGACGAGGCTTTGATTGTTGGTATTGGCGCGCGGTTTGATAATCACGAAGAATTTGGTTCTGCCACCACCTATCGTTTTTCACCGTCTTATCAATTGAATAATGTGAAATTGAAAGCATCTTATGGCAATGGCTTTCGTGCCCCTTCTCTATTTGAATTGCATTCCAAATATGGAAATACGGATCTTGACCCAGAGACCAGTATTACTTGGGACGCCGGCTTTGAGCATCAATTGCATCAACACGTTCTGTATGGAATCACTTGGTTTGACATGAGTTTTGAAGATCGCATTGTCTGGACACCGATTGATGTTGATCCTTTTGGCCAATACCAGCAAGCCGACGGGAAGACCACGACCCATGGAGCAGAAAGTTTCATTTCAATGGTTCCTCACGAAAAATTGTCTCTGCGTTTGGATCATACCTACACCGAAACGGAAGATCCCGATGGAAAGCGTTTGGTTCGTCGTCCGACTCATCAAGCCGTATTTAAGGGAGTCTATCGTCCCTGGGAGCCCACGGTATTGAATGCTTCCTTGAAATGGGTAGGAGAACGGGATGCAATCACTTCGGCAAGGAAAAAAAATGGAGAACCGGTGGAAACCCTGGAGCCATACACAGTACTCAACATGGCGGTGTCTCATGACTTCTCTGAACATCTGCAAGGGTATGTCCGCATAGACAATGCCACGGATGAAATATATGAAACCGCTTGGTCTTACGCCGCCGCTCCTCGATCCGCATATGCTGGCGTGAAAGCCACTTTTTGAGGTAGAGAGAACTCTGCTTTGAGCAATTCATAGGAGCAGGCAATCTATTTTAACTTCATATTGAGAAAGGAAGCATATGTCAATTTCACAAACTGTAGAAGAAAAAGGAGTGGGCACTTTGGAAATTTTTCCAATTGATCCACAGACATCGATTCTATTTGATCTCATTGAAGATATTTTTACCAATTATTGGCAAGATATCCATTTTGGGGTATTGATCCAGGGAGCTGCCTGGGAAATCAAAGCTCCGAATGCACCTGAAAGAGTTTCTCTGTTGGATGGGTATCTCACTGTGGATTTTGGGGCCTGGCATTTTCATATTTGCATTGGAGAGCATAAAGGGAGTAAAAAATATCCGATTGATCCTGAGTTGGCAATACATCGGCGGACTTCCCGCGCAGAATTGTATCGCCGCTTGAATGGCACTTGTGTTCCTCAAAGCTGGGGATTGCGTTTGTTCAATGGTGAGAACGAGCAACAAATGACCATTTTTCTGCCCAACCCGTTTCTCACCAACGAAATGAAAGTGACCCGTCACCCCGATTGGTCCAAACTGGAGCTATGGGACCACTTACGAAAGAAATATTTAGATCTGGAACCCGATGAGAAAGATCGTCAGAACAAAAAGTTTCAGGCTCATTAGGAACGTGAAGGAAATCATGGGATTGGATAGATGCACGGATTCATGGAGGGCGATTAGGTTCGTTTTGATACTCTTCTTTAGCGCGTTCTGGGTTTTTCCTGTTTTCGCTGCGAGGGAAAAGGACTCTCGAAGCAACAAAGAATGCGTTACTCACTATGATAAAAATAAGGATTATTTTCCAGAACCACTCCAGATCGAATACGCGGAAAACTTCCAAGTGACTTATCACAAGCATTACAAAGTGGTTAAAGTGGCGGCCCCCTGGAAAACAGGTGGAGAGACTTTTGAATATGTTCTGGTGCAGTGTGGAGCGCCAACGCCAAAAGGGTTTGCCAACGCTCAGTTCGTTAGCGTTCCGGCTCAGTCCATGGTTGTCTTATCAACGACCTACTTTACCTTCATGGAACAATTGAATCTGTTGGACCGATTGATTGGTATCGCCAATTTCCAGCAGGTCAATTCATCCAGTGTTCTGGAATTAATTGAGCAGAAAAAAGTGGTAGAGGTGGGTCGCAACGTGGATCTCAATTTGGAATTCATTCTCCAGTTGAATCCCGATATTATCATGACCTATGGTACCGGAAATCCTTATCGGGATGGCTATGCGCCTCTATTGAAGTTTGGGATTCGTGTCGGTGTTTTTGCGGAGTACATGGAATCCACTCCCTTGGCACGGGCAGAGTGGCTCAAATTCATGGCCCTGTTTTTTAACCGGGAAACCGAAGCCAACGAGGTTTTCCAGGAGATTACTACGCAATATCATGCTACCGTGCGGCTCGCTCAAAACGTGACAAAAAAGCCCACGGTTTTCACTGGAGCCAGCCGTGAAGGCACTTGGTATATGCCAG
Organism: SAR324 cluster bacterium; assembly: GCA_028282505.1. Classification (GTDB taxonomy): domain Bacteria; phylum SAR324; class SAR324; order SAR324; family NAC60-12. The sequence goes on from JANQHV010000524.1 coordinate 2,933, forward strand.
GAGGTCAAAGCTATGTGGCGGCTTTTTTGCAAGATGCCGGCGCACAATATCTTTGGTCAGATGATTCTCATCGAGGCAGCCTGGCTCTGGACTTTGAAGCTGTTTTGAAAAAAGCCTCAGATGCGGATTATTGGTTAAACCCAGGGTTATGGAAGACATTACAGGATGGGTTGGCAGACGATTCCCGCTACCAGTTTTTTTCAGCATTTCATAAGAAGAACGTTTATAACAATAACGCTCTTTTAAATCCTTATGGTGGAAATGACTACTGGGAACGGGGAGTTGCCAACCCCCATCTTGTTTTAGCGGATTTGATCAAAATCTTTCATCCTCACTTACTTCCTGACCATCAGCTGATTTGGTATCGTCATTTGCAATAAACCGTCTCTTGTTGAACAAACTATCATGGAAAATGCCCTGCCCCCCTCTCCATCTTTATTGCTGTCTCGAAGTCAGTATCTTCGAAAAACGATTTGGGGGCTTCTTATTTTAACATTGGTTTTACTGTTCAGTCTGGCCTTGAGCGTGGGGTCCGTGTCTATTCCCCTGGAATCAACCCTTGCCGTTTTGATGGGCAAGGGCGAAGACATTGTGTTGTATCAAATTATTTGGGAATTGCGGTTTCCCAAAATTTTTGTCGCCCTGTTAGCGGGTGCCGCATTATCGATTAGTGGACTACAGATGCAAACTTTGTTTCGGAATCCGTTGGCAGGGCCTTTTGTCTTGGGGATCAACTCAGGT